>DAOWHW010000037.1 GCA_030641225.1 archaeon
AGCTAAAGAGAAACTAACAATGAATTTAGATGTAACAACAAGAACTATAAGTAAAAGAATTAATCTTCCAATAGCTACAGGAATTTCTCTAAACACTATGAACTCATCCCTAAATTTTTTGTATTTGTTTATTTTATTATAAGTAATCGCAGAGAAAGGTATGTGAATAAGAACTGCAAAGAAACCAGCAGCAACAGTTAAAGAATATATAAATAAGGAATCAAATGCAAAAATTCTGAGGAACCAGACAATGGCTAATAAAAGTCCCCCAATTTTTAATATATTTTTTTTATTAACTCTATCAGATACTTTCCCAATAAAAAGAATAAACCAAATTGAACTTATTGAGACTAAGGCTCCGACCAAGCCAACTGACCAAATAGTTTTTAATATAAGAAAAACAAAAATTGGCCAAAATAAAGAATCTACAAGACCTCTTGCTGAATTAGCAGCAACCCCTCCAAAAAATTTTAGATCTTTTTTAAAAAATATTGACATTCTTTTAATAGAAAATTCCACATGAGGTTTGATTTCTTTTGTGAAAAAGAGAGGTATAACAGAAAGAAGTAGTATGGTTATAGTTATAATAAATAAAATACTAAAGCCTAGAGTAATGGCTATGAAAGCACCAATAAGTGGACCAGCCATCGAAGCAATCTTAGGGAATGAAGTCCATTTGCTAACTTCTGCTGCTCTATGTTCCTTATCAGAGTAGCGAGCAAAAAGCGAATGTATTGGTATCCAATACAATATACTTTCAAATCCACCTAAAATAGCTATCAGATTTATAGGTAATTTTAGTGTTGGTAGTAGATATAGTCCTAGTAAAAAAATAACTGTCAAAGGTATTCTTAATAAAATAGTGTGTTTTAGTCCGACCTTTGTAGATAACATAGCAGAAAAAAATGAAAAGATAGCTATAGAAATAAAATAAAATATATAGAATATAATCACTTGATTAAGTGAATAACCTAATTTCAACAAATAAATTGGTATGAAAATAGATATCAAAGAAAGAGCAAAGCCTTGAATAGAGGAATGTAAATAAATCTCATAAAGCTTGTTTTTTAGAAGATGTATTTTATGAGGATGAAAATAAAATGACATTAAAATAATAATATCAAATTACTAATAAATCTATCGCTCACCTGAGGGCAACTAACATCATTGTGCGAAATTGCGAGCCCGCGAATAAATTTATATACAATAAGATTTAGCTACTTTATATGGAAACAATTCCTGCTGCCCAAAAAACATTAAAAGAAGATTGGATTAGCTCTTTCATAAAATATAAGAATCCAATCCTAAGGCCAGTAAGTAAAACATTTTATTCAAAAGCCATATTTAACCCCACTGTCATAAAAGAGAATAAGATTATTTATATGCTCTTTAGAGCCTCTAATTGTTCTCCAAAATCAGATAAATGGTGGTCAGAGATAGGATTAGCTTCGAGCAAAGATGGAATTCATTTTAACATACATCCTCAGCCAATATTATCACCTGAATATGATTATGAGAAATATGGTTGTCAGGACCCCAGAATCATCAAGTTTGGTAAAACCTACTACCTTACTTATAGCGGCATAAGTGGAAAATATAATGAAAGCCAAATATGTCTAGCTACTTCTAAAGATTTAATTCATTGGAAAAAACATGGAAAAATCTTGTCTGAAAAGAAATTTAAGTGGAATAGTGGTAATAAAAAAGCAGCGGTAATTGTTCCTAAAAAAATCAATAATAAATATGTCATGTACTTTTTAGGTGAGCAAAAACCATGGTGGACAACTATTGGCACTGCTTATTCAGATGATCTAATAAAGTGGTATGAAGCAGATGACAATCCAATAATTTCACCGAGAAAAGGTTGTTTTGATAGTCAAGGAGTAGAGCCAGGACCAACACCAATTATTACAAAAGAAGGCATATTGTTGTTTTATAATGGCTGGAATAAGAGAAAAATCCATAAAACAGGTGTAGTACTGTTATCAAAAAAAGATCCAACAAAAATTTTAAAACGGACGAGAAATCCCATCATAGAACCTACTTTAGATTGGGAGAAAGATGATAAAATTCGTAAAAAAGATGTCATATTCTCAGAAGGTGCGGTGATAATTAACAATAGATATCATATTTATTATGGCGCAATAAATACTTATATTGGCCTTGCCATATCTAAAAAATAGGTGGGCTCGGAACTCACGTTCACTAGCGTTCGCTTCGTGGAATATAACAGGAATTAAATCCAATCGCTGACTATGGGCACCGAGATAAAAAACATTTAAATACTTAATTTAACCGACCTATTAAGAGGAGACCTAAAAATGAAAGAAAAACTATTGTTTGGACTTCTGATAATTGGAGTGATTTTAGTTAGTGGCTGTACTGTTCGAGTTTCAACATTCACAATTATAGATGCCAAAATGTCCAGAAGTATTGAAAATCTAGAACCAGTCGGGCTAACATCTACGTTTGCGCCAGATTCACCTGAAATTAATGTCTGGTATTCATGGGCCCATGCACCAAGTGGAACTGAACTGAAGGCTGTCTGGTTTGGACCGCCCAATTATATAAAAATAACAGATTTTACAGTAACGATTGAAGACATGTCTGGCAGAGGTCACTTTAAGATAACCAAACCAACAGCGGGTTGGCCAATTGGTGACTACAAAGTTGACATATATGCCGATGATAACCTTGTACGATCTGTAAGCTTTAAAGTGGAATAAGATACCGGTAGAAGAGGAAATCCAGTATTTGAGCCTTTCTTTTTTATTTTTTTCGCAGTGCCCCTCCAAAGTTAATATACAAAGAATGCTAGAATCTCAAACTTCTTGTAAATATTTTTTCTGTCTTATTGTTAGAATTTTTATATTTGGATTTTGTTTTTTGAGTTTTTTTGTTAGCTCTTTGTCCATTGTGGCAATAATAAAATCTTTTTTGATTGTTTTGGCTTTTTTAATAATTACTTTATCAGCATAACCCTTTCTTTTTTTAATGTTAGTCAATTTTTGCACAATTTCAAGAGCCAACATTGTATATTCTTTGTCTTTTCCCTTCTTGCTTAATTTGTCTAATTCATAAACAATTTCTGGAAGTATGAGAAGTTTGTATGTGCCATATTTTTTTTCTAGATTATGCCACAACTTATATTTAGATAGATAGATTAAAAAATTGGTATCAGGAATTATTAACATTTTGCCTTTTTTCTCCTTCTTTTATATTAAAATAATCATAAAATTTGTTTGAAG
>DAOWHW010000026.1 GCA_030641225.1 archaeon
AAAAATATTAGATTATAATATTAAGAAAGCTAAGGAAGATTATAGTTTTGAATATCTCCCAGATAAAAGAATAGAGAAATTATCTAAATGGGAGAATTTAAAAGATTTGAGCTTATTTTTTGAGAGAGAGTATATCAATCGTCCAGAATTTAAACTCAAATAATTTATTTTTTCTTTCTTAAAGTTTTTCTTTTTGCTTTTTTCTTAATTTTTGTTTTAATTTTGTTTGTAGTTTTTTGATAACATTTAGGATTCATACAAAATTCCCATGGTGGCCTACCTTTCTTAATCAAAAGCAATCTAGGCATTCCACACTCACATTTCTTATCTGTTATTTTAATCATACCATACTGCGGCAGTGGAAAAGTTGTTTTACATTTAGGATATTGATTACATGCCGCAAATCTTTTCCCTTTTTTGCTTCTTAAGATAATAAGATGGCCTTTTTTACATACTGGACAAAGACATAATGTATTAGCTTTTCTTTGCTCTGCCATTATTTCAGTACTTGCAGCAGCAAGTTCTTTTCCTATCTCTTCTTCATGTTCTTTGAACTGCTTTGAAATTTTGATGAGTATTTTCTTTGCTTCAGCAATAATCTTTTCTTTTTCTTTGAACATTTTTTCTTTAGATTTTTCTTTTTGTATACTTTCCATTTCCTGTTCAAATTTTCTCGTGAGTTGTTCATCAAGAATGAGAGGACAATTTTTTTCGAGACTAATAGAAACATTCATCCCAAGTTTTGTTGCCTGGATTTGTCTTCCTGTTATATAACTTCTCTTGTAAAGTGTATCAATAATTATAGCTCTTGTTCCTTTTGTTCCAAGACCCCTTTTTTCAAGCTCTGCAACTAAACTTGAAGCACTATAACGTCTAGGTGGCTGAGTTTCCTTTTTTTCTACTCTGATATCTTTAACCTTTATCTTTCCATCCAAGTCAGGAATTTCTTTAACATCAACCTTAGTAGGATAAATATTAAGCCAACCTTTCTCCAAAATTTGTTTACCTTTAGCAATAAATTCATGGCTACCAATCTTTACAGAAATCTTTTTATTTTCAATCACAGCTTTTTCTCCAAAACACGCTAAAAATCTTTTTACTATTAAACTATAAAGCTGTTTTTCCTGCGATGTTAATTTTTTTGTTTGTTCTCCTGTAGGATAGATAGCTGGATGTGCTGGGTCACTTTTCTTACCCTCATTTGGATGTGCTCTTTTTGCATATTTTGTTAAATTAGGAAATATTCTATCAATTTTATTTAGAATTCTTTTATAACCAATTGTAAAAGGTAATTTCTGACTACTTGTTCTAGGATAGCTAATCAGGCCTGCTAGATAAAGTTTTTGTGCTATAGCAAGTGTTTGAGATGGGGTAAGACCAAAAAATTTGTATGATTCAATTTGTAAAGTAGTTAGATCAAAAGGAGGAAATGCCCACCTATCTTTTTTTTCCTTTGTAGTTTTCGCTTTTCCTGTTTTTCCTTTTAATTTTTCAAAAATCTTAAGCTCTTTTTCCTTTATAATATTTTTAGAATATTTGACTTCCAATTCATGTTTATTTTTGACAAGAAGAAAAACTTGCCAATATGGCTCTGGCTTAAATTTCTGGATTTCTTTTTCTTTTTTAACAATCAAAGCTAGAGCAGGTCCCTGAACTCTGCCTATACTAAGAACTTTGAAAAAGCCGGCTTTTTTAATAGCCTGCATTAATGCTCTGCTTAAATTTATTCCATAAAACCAGTCAAGATAATGACGAGTTTCACCAGCATAAGCTTGTCCAAAATCTAAATGTGATATAATATTTTCATAAGACCTGATCAGGTCTGGTTTTGTTAGTGTGGAAAATTTCATTCTCTTTGCATTCTCTGTGCCACATAAAAATCGTAGAGCATTAAAACCAATTAACTCGCCTTCAATATCATAATCACATGCAACAATAAAGTCAGAAGCATTTTTTGCAAAATTTGAAATTACATTAATATATTTTCTTACAAAACTTCCATATTGTTTCCATCCAATATCAAAAATAGGCCATTCTTTGCTAGGTTTATTTTGAGACAAACCAAAAAGATGTCCAACAGCACTAACAACAACAAATTTCTGCTTTCCCATATTCAATTCCCAGTAAGGAACCCCAACAATAGCTCTTTTAACAGGAGCTATTTCAGCAAGAGCATAAGCAATTCTCATTGCTGCTTTGGGCTTTTCACAGATTATAAGAGTATAATTTTTTAATTCTTGTTTTTCAGGCATTACAATTTAGAAAACTTAGAGATTATAAAAGTTTCCTATTTTACTAATTTCTCTTCAAGTTTCTGAATTTTTTTTAATTTTGCACTAAAGAATATTTCATGTGTTAGACTTCCAATACTTGTGGCTACTAAT
>DAOWHW010000028.1 GCA_030641225.1 archaeon
ATAAGGAACCCAGTCTCGTTCTGCCTCAAGAATCTTTTTTTCTAAATGAAGAGGTCTATCATCAACATCTGCTCTTGTAAATGGCTCAATATTATTTAGATCTTTGGCCATGTGTTCTGCTTGCTCAATATATTTTTCGCTAACTGGAATAACCCTAACTTGTGTTGGGCTCAACCAGAAAGGAAAAGTTGCATATTTTAGATCCTGTCTTGCAATCTGTTCTAGAAGTCCTGCTATCGCCCTCTCTACACCAAAACCAGAGTGAATAATTATTGGAATCTTTATTTTGTTATCTTTATCTGTAAATTTAATGTTCCAGTTTTTTGCAGAGATGGAATCCATCTGACAAGTTGCAAGTTCTATCGGTCTGTTTAGAGAGTCTAGAACAACAAAATCAATCCAAGCACCCATATAAACAGTTATTTTTTCTAGTAATAAAATAATGATAGGAACTTTGTAGTGTTTAGCAAGCTCTGTTAGATATTTTTTGTATTCATTGAAGATCTTGCACCCACAATAAAATAGGAAAGCATCTGGTTTTATTGTCATATCTTCAAAAACTTCACAGATTTCATTAAAAACATCTTTAAAGAATTGATGTGCTTGTTTCTTATCTTTACAGAGACCATGGACATTATGCATTTCAAAATGTCTTATTCTATGTAAGCCCTTAAGTTCGCCTCTCTGCTCATATCTATGATCTATTTCATCCTCATATAATGCAAGAGGAAGAGTATTGTATGAAATTTGCATATTTCTAAAGATAGAGAATACATTATAATCGCCTGCCGTCTTTAGAAACATCTCTGTCTGTTTATTCTCTTTTCCTGCAACAACTTTATAATGTCTTTCAGGGAACTTTTCACTGAGCCATTTAACAGCAGGATCATCTTTCCTTATAATTATTGGGGTTCTTATTGGCAGTGCTCCTAGTTGGTTGACAAGATGTTCATAAGCTGCGTCAGAAATAAGTTGTCTAATAAAACATCCAACAGGTAAAAAAGACGGATTACCAGCATCACTCACAGGTTCTTGTGCACTAATCGCAAGTTTCCTTACAAGTTGAAGATGCGCTGGTTCTTTCGCTGCTATCTTTTTCTTTTTACCTGTCTCAGCACTAATAAGGTATTCTATTACTTTTAGTTGGTTTTTATTTATTTTCTTCTTTTTGATATCTTTTTCTTTAACTAATTCGCCTTCTGAGGTTATTATCCTAATTTCTTTTAATTTTCCTTCTTTTCCTTTCTCTTTCTCTTCTTCTTTTTTTTCTTCCTTACTGCTCTCAACAGTAATCTCCCTGCTTAGCTCAGCAAGAGGATGGCCTTTACATTTTAGTTCGAAAGTTTTATACCAACCAAAAGGTGCTCTTACTACTTTAAATCCAGTAAGTTTTTTTTCAGCTTTTTTTAGAATATATAAAGCAGCATCTGGTGATGCTGGTTTTGAGGTAAGATGAACATAAGGATAAAGAACTATTGTTTTTGTTTTTACTTGTTTAGCTATATCTTTAATATTTGAAATGAGATTTTTGACTATTAAATCTTTATTTTTCTCATCATCTTTTTCTATAGCAGTTAAAACTACAAGACACTCCTTAACTTTACTCTCTTTTTTTATTTTTTCTGGCTTCTTCAATGCTTTTTTGAGTGGTTTGAAATAAATGTAGTCGCAATGAAGTGTTAATATCTTCATGAAAATAAAAAAGAAGGGAGATTTATAAAATATTCTATTCTATTTTTCCTAATTCTATAAAAACATTTTTTTCTACTTTTAGTCTTAAGATTCCATCAGTTGGGATCAAGTATTTAGTCCAATCAGATCCACAATTTGACCATATTAAATAAGGGATTTTTTTTGTTGCAGAAGTATATTTTGTGGCTTTATCATAGCTATCTCCAGTTCCATTAAGATGCTTCCAGAAAGCATCATCCTGTAAAGGAAAAAATAGACTACCATCAATTTCTAAAGGGAAGGCATAATCAAAATATAAAATTTCATTTGTCAAGCCTCTTGCTTCTAACTCAACAACATAAACCTTATGATATTTTCCTCTTATACTCTCTACTAATTTTTTATTCTTGTTAATCTTTTCATTACTTATTCCATCAGCTATCCAAAGATCACGTGCAGTTACTTTTTCTTTAGTTATAGATCTAACAATAAATTCTAAATCATCAGTCATAACCCATTCATCTTTTCCATAAATTTTTGGGCCTACTGGTTCTGGCTCTTCATATTTTCTTTGTTCTTGTATTTCTTCTATTCTTTGTGTTTCTTGTGTTGTTTGTTGAGATAAGTTTGCTAAATTTTCTAATTGTGGTTTAAATTGATATAATCTCAAAGTATCTGGGTGATCATTAATTATTTTTCTTATCAATGGCACCGCAGGTGGGCCTATTGTAATAAGATCCTGCATAAGATCAAAGTTTATTGCGTCCATTTTAGGATACTCCCTAAATAACCAAAAAATGGTCTTTCTTAATTTATTTTCTGGGACATATTTTGATAAAGATTTAATATCTGAATCATATTTTTTTATCTTGTTTAAAGTTCTTAGTGAATCTGATTTTACAAGACTGTCATGTTCAGCTGCATAATCTCTTGTTTTTTTATACTGCTCTTCATGGATTTTTTTTGATTCCTCTTTTCTTACATTTTCTTTTATTTTAGGTTTTTTATCTGTCCGAACTAAAAAGATACTATCACTTTTAGGGTGCTGGTAATTAACTACAAGACTATCTCCCTTAAAGGAAACACAGAGTATATTTTCTATTTTTGTGGTTGTGTCAGGCATATATATTTTAGAATTTTTTAGCTCATAATCAATAATAGTATCTCCTTTTATTAAACCCTTTTGAGATTCTAGAATTCTTATAGTTTTTGGTAAAAAGGTCATTATGCATGTATCACCAAATTCCATTGGTTTCATAACCTTACCATCAGAAAATTTATACTTATTGATAAGCCAAGTCCCTGAAATTCTTTCTTTCAGAATTAAATCTTTATTTTCTGGAAATCTTTTTGAAACTCTTATAGTATTATTTGATTGTTTAGAATCACCATTTCTAAATTTTTCTAAAATAGGATCCTTAAAAAACCATCCCCCAATTAAAAGAGTGCCTAAAAAAGCAGTTGTAATTAATGTATTTCTTAATTTATGACTTTTTCTTGGTTTAGTTATTATCTCTTGTTGTTTTCCTTTTGATTTTTTTGCCTGCAATAGCTCTTTAGCTGCATTAGAATTAATCTTCCTTTCTTCAAGCATTTTTAGAATTTTATCATCTAGATCTTGCTCTTCCATTTCACTATATAATAATAACACTTTTTAAATGTTATTATATTCTTTTTATAATATCTCGACTGATATTCAACAATAAATTTTAAATAGCAAAACTACCTTTTAGAAAGATGAAAAAATGAAAAAAGTGATTATTTTCTCTTTTGTAAGTATTTTATTATTGTTAGTAATGTTTAATCAGGCACAAGCAATGATTTTTATTTCAGAACCCAATGACATATATAATTTGGGAGATAATTTAGATATCACTACTAAAGTATCTTATTCTGAGCAGATTCAGGGATTTTTAGAGATCTTATTAGTTTGTAATGAGCATGAGCAGTTAATGTATTTTTCTCCAATGATTATAGAAACTACAAAAAAAACAGTGGATGTTTCTTTCCCTGTCTCTGAAGCTATAGGAACATGTCATGTTTCTATCTCAATCCAAGACAATAAGAAAAATGTGTTAGAAACTCTAAATACAAAAGATTTTTCATTATCAGACAAAATTAATATTTTTGCTACATTAAATAAAGAAGAATTTGAACCTTCTGATAATCTGGAAATAGATGGGCAGGCAATTAAAGAAAATGGCGACATAATTAGCGGCACTATAAAAATAAATATTGGTGGGCAGGAACATTCAGCCACCATAACAACAGGAGATTTTTCTTATCAAATTGGTCTTTCTGAGACCATCTTACCAGGCCAGCATAAGATTATTCTTAGTACAGAAGATATTAACGGCAATAAGGGAAACACCACATTAATTTTTAATGTCAAACAAATTCCAACTACCCTTATAATAGAAACCAATAATGAAAGTTTTCTCCCTGATGAAATCTTACTTATAAAGGCAAAAATACTTGACCAAGCAGAAGAAATAATAAATAAGAATATTGATGTAAAGCTGATTGCAAGAGAAAGTGTAATTCTTTTCTTTAGTAAAGATGAGATTCTTCTTGAAGAGTCTCTAGAGAGTGAGAAGGAAACAATCTATAGATTTGCAAAAGATATGCCCCCAGGGGATTATCTTATAGAAACTGTTTTTGAAGATTTAAAACTCGAAAAAACAATCTCAGTCCAAACCCTAGAAAAAGTAGATTTTATGTTAGAGAATAATACTCTTATTATTACAAATGTTGGTAATATTCCATATAAAAAACCCATAGAGATGGAGTTTAAAATTCATGATCAAAGCACAATAGAAATTATAAATGTAGATCTTGATGTGGGAGAGACAAAAGTATTCAAACTAGAGGCTCCAAAAGGTAATTATGATCTTAGTATTAAGGGAGAAGGTAAAAATATCAATGATAAGGATGATGTCTCAGCTAATTTTTCAGATCTAGCTCTCACAGGTAATGTTGTAGCCACGATTGAGATGGGTGAAGAACCCCTGTATAGGCAATGGTGGATCTGGATAATCCCACTAATAATGGCCCTTGTCTTTTTAGCTTTCTTCTTAACAACACAAAGAAAAAAAGGATATATAATCAGAGGAAAAACAACAGATGTTAAAAAAGAAAGGGTATCATCAAAAACACTTAAAAAAATTGAAGAAGAGAAAAAAGTTTTAGGTCCAATAGAAAAAGG
>DAOWHW010000055.1 GCA_030641225.1 archaeon
AATAAATATCTTTTAAAAATCTTATTAAAAAAATCCCTGCGGGCAAGCTCATATAAAATTATGCCTCTCTTCATAATATTGTTTTATATCCTCTTTGTCTGCCCAATCACTAAGAAGTTCAAACATCTCTTTTACTTCATTATAACTTTTCTTATCTATAACTGGTTTTTCATTTTGTATAGTAGAAAGAACTGTTAAGTAATTTTGGAGTTTCTTTTCGAGCCCTTTAACTGGAAAAAAACCTAGAGAAAGCATTAAATTCATTGTCAAAGAAAACATATCTGCATAATCTATAATTTCGTCACCTCCTTTAGAAAAATCTTCTGCTTTAAATGATAAAATAAAAGGACAAGCTTTGAGAGAATAGGAAAAAATTTCTTTTGCTTCTTCTAAAACATACTTATCATATTCAATCAATGGTTTGGGATGTGATGCAAAAATTGCTCCCATAGCTGCGGATAAGTAACCAAATTTTTCTGGCTTATATGATGAACGAAGACCAAGTGCTTTTGGATCACATCTTATAGTTTGTGGCATATTCATATAAAAAAATAAATTTTAATGTTTATAAAGATTTATTGTCTATATTATAATTAAAAAACCCTGGAGGAAGCTATCAGGAAAATCAAAAGAGGTCCCCTCAAGCCTCCCCTGGGTAAAAAGAGGTGATAATTATATCTTAGAGCCAGAACTTTATAAATCTTTCGGTGTGTAGTAATTGAGTAGTGGTTACTAATTCTTTTTAATGTATTTTTTCTTATTTTTGTAATGATAAAAGATAATAATGAAAAAATAAATCATGAACAGCTCTATGATATGCTCGTATCTAGAGAATTAAGCTGGCAAGCTATTATTTATGAGCTTATTAAAACTGAACAGCTTGATCCTTGGGATATTGATATTGCTCTTCTTTCTCGTAAATATACTGAAAAAATTAAGGAGTTGGAAGAGCTAGATGAAGGAATATTTTTTATTTCTTCTAAAGTACTCTTCGCTGCTGCTATATTATTGCGAATCAAATCTGAAATTTTATATAGTAATATTTTAAGTATTAATGACATTTTATTTGAGAAAAAGAGCAAGAAAACTGATGAAATTACTGGTGCAAGTCAAGTTATTGATTTTGTTTCAGATGAGATGCCTGAAATTCTTCCGAGAACCCCAATACCAAGGGGGAGAAAAGTTACTTTGCAAGAATTAATGACTGCACTTGATAAGGCAATAAATACAGAACATAGAAGAATCAAAAAAGAATTATCTTTTAGAAGAGTGAAGTATGATATTGAAGCTGTGATGCCAAAGAAGAGTGTAAGTATTAAAGAAAAAATTAAAGAACTTTACAAAAGAATAAGGAAATTTTTTATTAAACAGAAAAAAGAAAAATTAACTTATACTGCTCTTATTGGTAAAGACCGCAGTGAAAGAATAGCCTGCTTCTTGCCTATCTTACATTTAGATAGTCAGGAAAAAATAATCCTTGAACAACAAGAACCTTTCAAAGAGATTGGAATCTGGCTAAAAGAACAAAGAGAAAAAATGTGGAAGAAAAATAATTATTTATTCTCTTTAATCTGAATAAAATCCAAAATACTTCCTTGTTTGTTTTCAAGAATTTCTCCGTTGAAACAATCAATATGAAGTCTCAGCATTTTAAAGCTATTAAAAAAGCAAGTTATATTCCAAATCTGTTTATTTTTCTGTTTCTGAAGTATTATTATAGCTTTATTGAATTTGAATGCACTAAGTTTTTGGTTTTCTATTTCTTTTTTTATTATATTAATAATTTCTGGGATATCTATTTTAATATTTTCATTTAGTTTTGTTACTTCGTGTTGTATTTTGAGCTCATCTAATTTGTGCTTTATTTTTCCTTCTACAACTAAAAAAGTTTTGACTTTCTTTTTATCTGGAATATAAAAATCAATTTGTTGCGTTTCTATAGCAAATTCTTGATCCAAGGTAAAAAAAGCGCTGAATAAGAAAGCCTCATTATGTCTTTTCTTGAATGCTTTGAATGATTTAGATTCCTTAATTTTTTTTAATAGCTGATTAAATGACATTATCATAT
>DAOWHW010000023.1 GCA_030641225.1 archaeon
AGGCAGATGTGCTTATTCATATTATAGACATTAGTGGAACAACAGATGAGGAAGGTAAACCTGCTAAGGATTATGATCCTGCGTATGATATAAAATTCCTTGAAGATGAGCTAGATCACTGGTTTTACAATATAATTGGTGGAAATTGGGCAAATATAGTGAGAAAGATAAAAATAACTGAAGTTAAACCAATCGAAGTCCTGGCTGAAAAATTTTCTGGCCTTAAGATTAATGAAAATATGATAAAACAAGCAATTAAAAATTGTGCATTGAAGGATGATTTTCCTTCATGGAATGATGAACAACTTTTTTCATTTGTTAGAGAATTAAGAAAAATAAGTAAGCCAATGATTATAGCAACTAATAAAATGGATATGTCAGGAGCAGTAGATAATCATAGGAAGTTGAGAGCAGAATTCCCACGTTTACATATTGTTGGGTGCTCAGCTGACTCTGAGCTAGCATTAAGAGAAGCTGCAAGAGATGAACTTATAGAATATGTTCCAGGAGAAAGAGATTTTAAGATAAAATCAGAAAATTTGAATGAAAAACAAAAGAAAGCTCTTGAGTTTATTAAAGAAAAGCTTAAAATATCTGCTGGTGGGACTGGAGTTCAAAATTGTTTAAATGCTGCTGTTTTTTCCCTTCTCAATTATATTGTGGTTTACCCAGTAGAAAATGAAAATCATTTTACAGATTCAAAAAATAATGTTTTGCCTGATGCGCTGTTATTACCTCAAGGATCAACTGCTCTAGATTTGGCATATGCGATTCATAGTGATATAGGAAACAGTTTTATTTCTGCCATAGATGCTAGAAGCCATAAAAGATTGGCCAAAGACTATCAACTAAAAGATAATGATATTATAAGAATTATGACAAAATAAAAAGGCACCTCTTTTTGCCCCCCTTTTTCCCAGGCTAGGTTGCCTTTTTTCTCAGCTAGCTTATGTTTTGATGTTTTAGTTATATATAAAGATTGTTTGAGAGGAATATAACAAATAAAATATAAGTAAAAAGAAAATAAGTTTTACAAGTTATATTTTAGAAAATAGCTTACCAAATCTCAAGATGTGTTTTAATTAGGGTATGTGCTTTTGTAAGAATATTTCGTAAGGCCTTATGTTTTATTAAAATCATGGCTTTTTCATAATTACACCATTTAATATTTTCATGTTCATGACTTATTTTAACATTCCATGTGTTGGTTTTTGCGAGAAGATAAACATCATCCTTTCTAATAAAATCATTTCCTCGCTTAAAAAGATAACTGCTTACTTCACGAAAACCAGGAACAAAGATAATATCATTTAAACCAGCTTCTTCAAGAGCCTCTCTAAAAGCAGTCATTTCTTCATCTTCTCCTGGCTCAACCCTGCCACGAACAAAACCCCAATAAGGAAGGTATTTTACAAGAAGATATTCTGGATTTTTTTTATTAATATTAAAAACCACAACACCACAACTCAAGCCATACTTGGTTTTTCTTTTTTTTCCATTTTTTGGTTTCTTATTTTCCATTCTAAGATAGAATACAGTCTTGTATTTTTTTATCAAATCTTAAACCAATGAATTCAGGATTTTCAAGAGTTTTCTCTTGAGTTAGGTCTGAGTATTTAACTTTAATGATTAATTTTGGCTTAATCCATATAATTTTGTCTTCTTGAATTTTACTTTTTTCACTTTCATCTAAAATTTGTTTATCTGTAACAAGTCTTTTTATTTTTTTTGTTAATCTCTTAACAAATGATTTATCAAAATTACTAATGGTTCCAATATAGATAATTCTTCCGTTTTCTGGAATATAAGATGAAAGGATTAGAGAATTAAAATAATTGCCTTCTTTTTTTGTAAATCCGGCAATTATAGCATCTGTAGTATTAAGATTTTTAATTTTAAGCCATGCCCAACTTCTTTTTCCTTGCTCATATACTGAATTAAGTTCTTTGACCATCATTACCTCTATCTCTTTTTCTTGAATTTGTTTCCACATTTCCTTGCTATTTGCCATATATGGGCAAAGAGAAACAAATCTGGCATTTATTATTATTTCATTTAAAATTCTTTTTCTCTCTTCCAAGAATTTATCAGTAAGAGAGTGTCCGTCCTTCTCCAAGATATCAAAAACAAATATTATAGCAGGATTTTTTTTACTCATTGAATATATTGCCTCTTTATTACTTAATTTTGATCTTTTTTGTAAAGCATTAAAATCCAGCTTGTTTTCTTTATCAAAAATAATAAGTTCAGCATCAAGCACACAGCTTTGAGTTTTAAAATTTCTTGGAATCTCAAGAAGTTCAGGAAATCTAAAAGTTATATCTTGACCAAAAGTATCAATAATTTCAATGTCATTTCCTTCCTTATAAATCAAGACACGGATACCACTAAAGTATGGTTCAAAAATAAAACCAGCAAGACTCTTTCTATTTAGAATGTCCTTATCCCCTGACTTTGCTAACATAAACCCATATCTTTGCATTTTCTATCCTCTCTTTCACTAATAGTCACAATTAAAAGCGAACTTTCAAGATTATCCAAACTAAAAACTAAGGGATTTATTTTTAATTTTCTCTTATCATAAAAAATAAAGTTTTCACATGCACAATGATTTTTTTCTAAGCTGGGTTTTTCTCTAATATAATTCTTTATGGGTTCTGGCTCTATGTTATGATGTACTACCAATGTTCCATGTAATTTTTCTAATAAATGTTTTAAAACACAATTTTCTGTTTTACTTGGACATTGTAATTTTAAATGATAAATCATCTTCCCTTAGCAGTATCTTTAATAAAATAGAATTTAAAAATCTTCTTGAAAATATTTATTTACATATTCTCGCTCTTTTTTACTAAGTTCTTTTTTGACTAAAAGCTCGAGAGGAAGTTCATAATTATCCTTTATATAATTAATCCCAAAAAGCCTCTCCAATGTTCTTTCCTTTAATTCAAATGGTTTTAGTCTGATTTTTAATGTTAAATCATACTGCTTTTTATTTGGCTCAATCACTAAGCCAATTTCATTTTTCTTTATATGAATATACTGGCCATGAAAAAAAGGCATATTTAAAAGTATTCTTACAAATATTGGTTCTTGATATTTTACTGCAATAATCTTGTCTTTCTTTTCCTTTTCTCTTATAATCAATCTACTAATTTTAATATCTGGCGATAGAGAACTCTCTCTTTTTCCAAAATAGAATTTTTTTGGTAATTTTCTATTTTTAAAATTATGTTCTTCGATTTTTCCAGAAGTAAGAATTTGCTGTAAAATATATCCAACCATTTTACCATAAGATGTTATATTTATTAAAAATAATTTATATTCTCTAAAATATCCTTTTTTATGCCAAAAGATTTATATATAATGGGGTTTTGAAGAAGACATGCCACGAAATTGTCCATGGTGCGGAAGAATTCTGGAAATAAAAGCTTTAGATTTTGGTACAAAAATAAGACATGTCTGTGCTAGATGCGGCTTTAAGATTCAGGAAATAATTAAACCAGAACCACCTAAAGAAGAGTCTAGATCAGATGTTGTAGAAATAAAACAAGAAGAAGTCCCTACAGCAAAACAAACCCCAGTATGGCCATTTATTCTTGGAGCAATAGTCTTAATTATTATTATAATCGCTATTGTAAAAATATTTCTAGTATAAATAAAATAAAAAGAAAAAATAAAAATTCTTTAGTTAAAAGTTCATAGAATTTTCTTTTTACTCTTCTTCAACTTCTTCTTCAACTTCTTCTTCAACTTCTTCTTTAGGTTCTTCAACAGCTCCAGTAGCTTCAGACTCAGACTCTGTTCCTTCTCCAATAATTTCAATTTTTCCTAATTTACCTGTTGTAACTTGTTTTTCTCCTTGAAATTCTTTACAGAAGCCATTTGTTAAGTTTATTTTACTTCCAGCACTGACCTTATCTATATCTTCATTCCACAAAGACATCTTAACTTTGCCTGTTTCATCTTCAAGAGTTGCTGTTGCAACACGTAGTGGTCTACCAAAACGAACAAATGTCCTTACTTCTCCAACGTCAATAATTGTAACTTCATCTAAATCTGCTTTTTGACCTATTTTTAAATCCGCTATCTTCATTTTCTATTCCATATATTTAATTTATTAACATACTTCCTTAATAGTTTTTAAAGGTTTGCAAAATCTAAAGGAATTTCTCCTTTAAAGGCAATCTCCAAAAAAGGCAGCTCTTTATAAGCTTGTTTTTTTGATGTGTGGGTTATTTCGGCCAACCTCTTTGCAATTTCTTTTCTTTTTGCTTGTTTTTGCTTTGCAAGCCAGATTTTTAGAATTCTGCTCGGTGGCTTATATGATGTGAAATCTCTTCTTGCTTGTTTTTTTGCAGAGGATATGCCTTCTGTAAGCAAAGCCATTATATATACAAGAAATCTCCAGTGTCTTTGCCTTCTAATTCTGCCCCTAAAAACATCTGCCTTACTTAAAGCATCATAAGCTTTAGCAAGTTCAAAACCTTTGTATTCAATAGGCAGATTTTCATCTAACCATAAAAAAAGGTCATCGCTATTAATGTTTTGAACATTATCAAAACCACCAAGTGTTCCACTTTTTGATTTAAAAATTAATCTTAAAGCATTAAAAATATTTTCATCTTTTTCCCTGATACCCAAATCTACAACATCTTGTTTTGTTATTCTTTTACATAGAGAAGAAAGAACCTGTAAATCTGTTATCGCAGCTCTAGCGTCTCCTTGAGATAGAACTGAGATAGTCTTAAGAGCATCATGAGAAATTTTTAATTTCTCTTTTTGAGATATTATTTGCAGTAAAGCAATAAGATTTTCTTCTTTTATTGTTTTTAGTTCAATAAATTGTGTTTTTGATCTCAGTGGCCTTAATTTGGATTGCCATGCATCATTTGCTGTTAGTATTATTGGATAAGTTGTCTTTTCAATCAATCTTAAAATTTCTTTCAAGCCTCCTCTATCTCTTGTTCCTGTTATGCCATCAATCTCATCAATAAGCATAATTTTGCCTCTAGAAAACAGACTTTTTTGTTCTAATGCCCTACCAATAACTTCTTGAATCTGTCTTTTATTTCTAAAATTACTAGCATTCAACTCAATAATTTCATGTTTAAATTCTGAAGCAAGAGCATAAATTATTGATGTCTTACCAGAACCAGAAGGTCCATGAATCAGAATAGCTTTTTTTCTTTGTTTAGAAAAATTTCTAAAGAAATCTAAAATCTTTCTCTGAGCCTCAAACTGGCCAGTAACTTCTCTTAATTTTTTCGGTCTATATTTTTCTACCCAAGGAATCATTTTTAATTTCAAATTCTTTGCCTAGATGATCTGTTATTTTAATATTTGAAAGTTGATTTATAAGATTTTCTAAAAGTCTTTTACCTTCTTTGCTCATATCATTCATACCATTATGACAACCTCTTTCCTTCCAGAAAGTTAAATCTTCAAAAACAATCTTTGTTCCTTCTTTATCTATCATTGGATAAAAATTTATTTTTCCTTGATAATAACATTCTCCAAAGCTATCTATTTTTTTCTTATAAACTTGTTTAAGTAATATTCTTTTTACTTCTTCAATTGCAATGCCTGTATAAATTAAACCTTGTGCCATTTTATTTTCTCGCGAGAATAAATGAAGCTAGTAGGGCTTCAAGCTGAATAAAATCATCGCTTCCCTCAACAAGTCTGAATTCAGTTTCGCCACATTTTTCTATAAGCTTGATTTTTTCTTTATCATCAAGACTAAGATTCCATACCTCTTTTTGTATTGCTTTAATTATATCAAGGCCACCAAGTCCTTGTTTTAGCATTGTGTCAAGAAGTTTATTTCTTGCATCAATAAAAGATCCTTTAAGAGCGAGCTCCAATATTGCCTTAATATCCACAGGTTTAGCCTCTGCTATAATTTCATATATTATGTTTTCATTTATATTATTAGTTATACTTGCGCTGGCCTGTAGAATATTTATGACTCTTCTCATGTCTCCTTTACTTATATTGTGGAGAATTTCTGTTGCTTTTGAATTAATTTTAAATTTTTCTCCTTTTGCAATTCTTTCAATATTTTTTGCGATATCTTTTTTATCAAATAATTTAAATCTAAAAACACTACATCTACTCTGAATAGGATCAATAATCTTGCTACTTACATTACAACTTAGAATAAAACGACATGTCTCTGTAAACATCTCCATAGTTCTTCTTAAAGCTTGTTGAGCTTCTTTTGTTAGAGCATCAGACTCATCAAGAAAAATAATCTTGAATGGACTTGTGAAGGACTTTGTTCTTGCAAAACTCTTAACTTTCTGTCTTACAACATCTATGCCTCTCTCATCACTGGCATTTAACTCCAAAAAATTTTCTTTCCATGCTGAACCAAAAAATTTCTTTGCAATAACTAATGCCAGAGTTGTTTTACCACTGCCAGCTGGACCTGAAAAAAGAAGATGGGGCATGTTTTGTGCCTCAACAAAGGCCTTAGCACGCTTAACAATTGCAGGATGACCAATTACTTCACTGAAATGTTTAGGACGATATTTCTCAGTCCAAATTACACTTTCCTTATTTTTTTTGTCCTTAGCCTTCATATATAATAAGATAAGAAGAAGTTTTTATAAATCTTTTTATTAAATTTATTATTCAAATTTAGAAATAACAAATTTCGAGCCTGCAAATTCTGAAATTATTGCTGTAATACTTAAATTAGCCACAGTTGTTTTAAATATTGGTTCTGTTAAATCCTCTCCTGCTCTATCTGCAAATTTCCTTATTACAGATTTAATTTCATCTTCACTCAAAATTATTTTTGTTTCATAAACTTCACCATGTTTTGTAATTTTAATTGGAATATGAATTCCATCACACTCTATAACTGAAACATCCTTATCCTGTATAAAAGAATTTAAGTTTCCTAAATCAATGCTTATCAAAGGGAAAGACGATTTAGTAGGAATAGGAGCAGGAAAAGTAGGGGGCTCAGGAAAAGGTAATTCTGCTGTTGGTGGAGCCATTGCTTCTTCCTCAGGAGGCCTTGCTAGTTGAGGTGTAGGTAAAGGCCATTCCTTAGTAAGTTTGGGTGGTTTTGGCAAAGGTGGCAATTTCCTTTTAAAAATAGGAGCTTCAAAAACTGAAGAAGTTGTAGGTTCTGGAGTTGGTTCCACTATTTTTCCAATCTTTTTTTCTGGCACACTAAAGTCCTCCTTCTCGATAGTCAATGATTTCAGCTTTTCTCTCATTTTTCTTTGTTTCATTATACTTGGCTGTAATTTTTTCTCAATAAGAGCAATTCTTTTTTCTGGCAGTGGTCTCTTTTTTTCACTTTTTTCTTTAGCAATAAGTAATTGCTGTAAAAAAGAATTAAGAAATTCCTTCTCCTGACTCGAAGCTTTCTTAGATGTAGCTTTCCTAGCTGCAAGCTCTGTAAATTTTATTTCTTCTTTAATAGTCCTTGATTCTGGTTTTGGCTTTTTTGCCATTTTAATCTAGAAACCTTATTTTAAAATGAAAATTCTGGTAAAGGTTGTGGTTTAGGTTTCGGTTTTTTAGTAAATGGTTCCTCTATTTTACTCTCTCTTACAGTTTCCTCTAACAAAAGCAAGCCTTTTGCAATTGTTTGATTTTGTTTTGAGAGTTCATTCATTTTTTCCATTAGCTCTTCTAACATATCTGGTGCAGGTGCAAAAGATCCAACAGTCTGAGCTTTCTTAAATTCCCTGCTAGCACCCTCAAACAAGGCAAGCAATGAAGATACTTTTTTATTGAGAGTTTTTAATTCAATAGCCAGATTTGTCATAGTTTTTTGAAGCGCAATAGAATTTTCTAAAAGCAAATCTATTTGATCAATTTTTCTTTTTTTTACCTCTTTTGTTACCATTTTTACTTACAGTTCAAGTAAAACTAATTTAAAAATTTTTGCCCTCACAAAATTTATAAGGTTTCATTATTTTTATAGTGTATGCGGGAGTGTCGGAGTGGTCAAACGAGCAGGACTTAAGATCCTGTGGGTTAGTCCCTACGCAGGTTCGAATCCTGTCTCCCGCATTTTCTATCAGCAAAGTTTAAAAGTTCTTTTAATCCTTATATATTGGGTAAGTTAGGCTGGCACGCTAGCCCTGTGCCGTTTGTAAATGGGCTTTATGACAAGCTGTAAGAGGATGAGTTATATGCTTGTTAGAGAGTCCTGACTTGGACATTGAGGTCTTGTCCTGCTTGATCTTGCCCTAACAAACCGGGTCAGTTCTGGAAGGAGGCAGCCCTAAGTTAGAGTTAGGATGCTTGTAGGGTTGCAAGGCTGAGGAAAAGCCGGGATAGCTTTCTAATTGGTATAGAAGCAAATCCTCGAACTTGCCCACTTAAAAATAAAAAACAAAATGAAAAAGAGGGCACAATTTTTTATTATTTTTGCGGTAATATTTGGGATAATCATTCTAAGTCTTGCAACACTTTATAATACAATAATCAAAACAGGACGAGAAGAAACAGCACAAAAAATCTTCAATTTAATGTGTGAAAATTATAAATATGAAATATTCAAAATCAGTGAATATGCTATAACTAGTAATAATAAAGATAATGAACCAGAACTAATTAAGAATTTTACAATAGATTTTCTTGATAATTCAAAAGCCACTGATCCTAATTTCCAGCTTATTTATGTTTATGGTAACAATAACAAGATAAATATCCTACATTCTATGGGAGATTC
>DAOWHW010000039.1 GCA_030641225.1 archaeon
AGTCCATCAGCAGGAGATGTATCAGGCTCATTCACAGCAGGACTTACTGTGGCATTTCCAGACACAACTAATTTGGATATAGCAAATAAGAGTATGCTGGACAACGACACAATTATAAGAACAGGAAATTTTATTTAAAATATTTGTATAATTATCTATTTTATTTGGAAAGTCATCTTTATAGAATTCTTTACTGCTATCATTTTCAAAAGCTTTGGAATCGCCGTGAGATATTTTAAAGAGTCCAATAAGGAATTCTTCATCAGATCGAGTACACTGAAATTCACACATAGATGTTAAATCTAGAAAATTAGCAGAATCCATCTTATCATACTCAACATTTTCTCCCTTTAAAAAAAGATGACCATCTTTTAAGGAATTTAGATAGCTAATGCTATCCTTCAATACCCTCTCTCTAATTTCTGGAGAGAACCGTATGTCATTAAGAAGGATTGCTAGTATTTTTTTTAAAAGTATGGTTCTCTTAAATAATTTAGACCGTCCGATTCTTTTATTTAACATAATATAATTTGATTTTTAAAATTTATAAAAGTTTCTAAGCAAACAGGAAAAATATATATACTACTTCTGTTTTTAAAAATAAAATGACAGAATATCAATGTCAAAAATGTGGTTATAGATTTGAATCTTCTGGAAAACCTTATGCTTGTCCTTATTGTGGTGAAATTGGTAAAGTAAAACCAAGTCCAACAGCTGATGATTTAATTAATGAAATATCTCCAAGAAGAAAAGAAGCTAAAGAAACTAAAAAAGAATAAAAAAATAGTTTAGAGAAAAATTCTTAAATTGTGGTTCTTTATACTTTCTATGGTTTATAGTTCTAAATTAAAATAAAAATAGAAAATGGAAGACAAAAACTTAGATAAAGAAAGGGCTGAGCATGAAGCTGAAAAAGAGAGATATGAACGCGAGTTGGATGAGCTTTTTGAAATTATCAAATTTGTAACTCCCGGTTCAAAATTGAGAACAGCTATAGATAGTATTGCTGATTCTGGCCGTGGTGGTTTGATAGTTATGGGTGATAGTTCTAATGTTGTTAGAATTACAAATGGTGGTTTTAAAATCAATTGCAAATTTACTCCGCAAAAATTAGTCGAATTGAGTAAAATGGATGGAGCAATCATTTTATCTGAAGATTTAAAAAAGATTGTCTATTGTAATACTTTGTTAGTTCCTGATCATACTATTGAAACAAATGAAACTGGAACAAGACTTATGGCTGCTGAAAGAACAGCAAAACAAACTTCTAAACCAGTAATTACAATCTCTGAAAGAAAAAAAACCATAAATTTGTATTTTAAAAATACAAAATATATGTTAAGAAAAAGTACAGAAGTACTTAATAAAGTCATAGAAACACTAAGGATGCTTGAGAAACATAAAGAGATGCTTGATGAACTGCTCATTAATCTAAATACTATGGAATTTAATAACCTTGTAAACCTTAATGATGTTGTTTCTTGTATTCAGAGAATGGAGTTAATCTCAAAGGTTGCTGATAAGATAAAAAGATATCTAATTGAATTAGGAGATGAAGGAAATTTAGCTAAAATTCTTCTTAAAGAGGTAATTAAAGGAATAAAAAAAGAAAAAGAACTCTTACTTATGGATTATAGTAGAAACTGGGAATTCACAAAGACTGCTCTTACTACACTTAAGCTAGATGAGCTTAGTGAGCCTGAAAATATAGTCAGAGTCTTACTTTATTCAAGCATATTAGATCCTGTTGCTCCTATTGGTTATAGAATCCTATCCAAGATTTCTATAAATCAGGAATCAAAAAATGCTCTATTAAAAAATTTTAAAACTTTACAATATATTATTAATGCAATCGAGGAGCCAGATAAAATTATTAGAATTATTGGAGATAAAGATACAAATAAATTAATAAAAGAGCTGAACCATTTAAAAGAATCAGCTTTGATTGGTAAGAAAATATAGAATAATAAAAGGGGTAAGAAAATAACATGCTCACTATAAAACAGATTCAGGAATTTAGAAATTTTCTTGAAAAAAGTCAAAATCCTTTATTTTTGTTTGACAATGACGTTGATGGTCTCTGTTCTTTTCTTTTGTTTGCAAGATTTTGTGGAAAAGGCAAAGGTGTTGCAATAAAAACTTTTCCAAGTGTTGGTGGAACATATATTAAAAAAGTGCATGAATTTAAACCAGATTATATTTTTGTTCTAGATAAACCACTCATAGACAAAGATTTTAGGAATTCTGTTAAAGAATTTGGGATTCCTATTGTCTGGATAGACCATCATCCTATTCCAGATTATGCCAAAGAGGAAGGAATATATTATTTTAATCCCCTCCAACAAAAAGCAAGTAATGAACCAACATCTTATTGGGCTTATAAAATTATAAAGAATAAAAGAGAAGAATGGATAGCAATGATAGGTTGTCTTGCTGACTGGTTTATTCCTGATTTTGCTGAATCCTTTGCTAAAGACTATAGTGATCTATTCATACAAACAAAAAACCCTGCAAAAGCTCTTTATGAAACAGAGGCTGGAAAGATAGTCAAGATATTAAGTTTTGCACTCAAAGACAGAACTAGTATAGTAGTAAAGATGTTAAAAAATCTCTTAACACTAAAAACACCTTATGAAATTTTAGATATGACACCAAAAACAATCTCCATACATAGAAGATATAAACAAATTAATAAAAAATATGAAAAAATTCTTAGTAAGGCTAGAGATATTGCTCGTTCAAGTAAGAAATTACTTTTTTTTCAGTATGGTGGTGAACTAAGTTTAAGTTCAGAGCTTTCAAATGAGTTACATTATTTTTATCCTGATAGAATTATTATAGTGGCATACATAAAAGGAACAAAAGTTAATGTATCACTTAGAGGCAGTAATGTAAGAGATCTTGCTATAAATGCTCTTGAAGGGATGGAAAGTACTTGTGGTGGCCATAAAGAAGCTTCAGGAGCAACTCTAAGGATAGAAGATCTTCCAAAATTCCGAGATAGACTAGTTAAATTAGTAAAGTAAAAAATAGCCAAAAGATTTCGCTAAAAGTCTGTTATGTCTAATTATTCTGTCTGCCTTAGAAGTCGTAATGTCCTTTTCTTACTTATTTTATATCTATCTTCTTTGGGTTCTGGAAATATCGGCATTCTTCCATCAACATAAAATAATTCCTTGCTTTCTGTAGCGATAAAATTTTCTTTATAAATATACAAATCAATAACCCATCTTTTATTTTCAAGTAATTTCTTAAGTCCATTCCTGAAACTTCTATTTTGTTTCAAATTAATTAATTCTTTAATTTCTCTCAAAGTCGTTAGTCTTTTGCCTGCAATGTATTTTTGGACAATTAAATTTATTCTTTTATCAAATTTAACGAATCTTGTTTCAGGAATGTGTGTTCCCAAATATTTTTTAAGAGCTTGAAAATATTTTTTGTGTGAGTTAAGGTTTCCTAGCGGATATGATTTGTGTTCAAATAATGGTTTCACCCAATATTTAGATTTATTGATTTTCTTGATAAAAATTTTATCTTTCTTTATTTTGTTTAATTCTTCTTTTGAAAAGTCCATTATAATCATATAATTTCATTTCTTGTTAATAAATATAACGGCAGACAGAATAACGCTGCGCTTTCACTTCGTTCGGAGAATATAACAGCGATTATGTCTAATTCCCTCGGGTGCAAAATATGTTAATTTCCAAATCTTTATAAAATAGATGTTCTGATAAAGAACATGATAGAATACTCAACAGGATTAGAGAAGATTATTAGAAAGAGAATAAACCAAGGTTGTGATTACTTAGGTACATTAAGAACACTTTATGGAGCAGATCCCAGGAAAGTTTGGGATATTTTTAAGAGATTTCGACAAGATTCTTCAGAAAAAATAGGCCTAACAAATTCTTATCCAGAATTCCCCGAACCTCACCCTGCTTATTCACAATGGCGCTTAACTCAAAAATCAGCAAAAAATATTTTGGAAAAACTGGTAGGAAAAAATTATAGGAGTATTTGTTTTTTAGGTTGCCCTATTTTAGGAATAGAATTTCAAAAAACACATGATAAAAGAAGTATTTTATTAGATATAGATAAAACAATATTAGAATATGCTAAAAAATTTACAGAAATCTTGCAATATGACGTTAATGAAAAGACTCCAATAAAATTAAGAAATAGATTTCAATGTACTATAATAGATCCTCCTTGGTATTATGATGATGTAAAATTATTTATTAAAAGGGCTACTGAATTGACAAAAATCGGAGGATCTATTTATTCTTCACTTCCTAGACTTTTAACAAAACCCTCTATTTTAGAAGAAAGATTGGATTTTCAAAAATGGCTTAGTGATTCAAAAATTATTTTGGCAGAATTAAATCCTATTGTAGAATACGAAGTTCCTCCTTTTGAATATATGGCTTATAAAGATATACCTGCTTTTAGTGGTGAACCATGGAGAATTGGTGATTGGATTAAGATTAAAAAATTAGAGAATTCCTTTATAAAATTAAATATTAAAGAAAGCCAAGTTAATTGGATAGAATATACTTTTGATGATAAAAGAGTTTTTTTAAGAGAGAAACAGAAAGAGGTTTCTGGAGAACTTAAATTGAGTTCTCTTTATGATGATGGTTCATTAGTTTTAAAAACAGTAAGCAAAAGAAGTCCTTTAGTCCCAAAAATTGATATTTGGACTTCGAGAAATGCAGTTTTACATATTGATTCTGGGTTTAGAACTGTGAAAACTATGCTTGACTGTCTCAATAAAAAAGATAAAAAAATAGTAAGAGAAAAAGGTATAGATAAAATAAGAGAATTAATTTCAATTTAATTTTAGCGTCCCTCGAAAATTTCTCCGCGGGAGATATAATACTGATTATATTCAATTGTGAAAAATCTAAAAAACTTTAAAAACAACTCTTTCTTACTATTTTAGAGGAGAGAATACTATGGGATTAAGAAAAGGTCGCTGTTATAATCAGATAAATAAGCTTCCATATACTCGTAAGAGTAAAGTTAAGGCTAAAAGTTACATTAAAACTGTTCCTCCAAATAAAATTGCAAAGTATGTTATGGGAGACATAAGCGGATTTTTTAAGAACAGATTTCCTGTCACTGTTTCTATAATTACCTTAGAACCTATTCAAATTAGAGATAATGCAATAGAAGCTTCAAGACAGGTCATTCATAGGCATCTTGAAAAAAAGATTAAAGGAGATTATTATTTTGCTCTTAGTGCTTATCCTCACCATATTCTTAGGGAAAATAAAATGTTGACTGGAGCAGGGGCAGATCGAATGCAGACAGGAATGCAACAAAGTTTTGGCAAACCTGTGGGTGTGGCTGCAAGAATAAAAGCAGGAAGAAAAATTTTTACTATTGCTTGCAATAAAAATGCTGTTCCTATTGTAAGAAAAATATTTACAAAGATAAGACCAAAAATCCCTGGAAAAAAATCAATTATAGTAGAAGAAATAAAAAGGAAGTAAAGAATAGAATCCAAAAGAAAATAAGGCCAAAAAGAGATGGAAGAAGATATAGGTTTTAAAGAAATAGAATATTCAGAAGAAATAAAGGAAGTAGAAGAGAAATCTGAAGAAAAAGATAAGGAAATGTGGCAAGAAGGAGAACCAGAAAAAATTGTAGAAAGTTCTCGTAATATAGTATGGCTTTCTGAGGTAGGTAGAAAAGATGTAAATATTGCTGGCGGTAAGGGTGCCAATCTTGCTG
>DAOWHW010000020.1 GCA_030641225.1 archaeon
ATCAAAACTATCTCGATATTATTATGGCCTTTTATTCCCGAAACTAGTGAGAAAATAGCCAAACAACTTAATTTTGAAATTAAATCATTAAAACAAATTAACGAGCCTCTCAAAATACAAAAAATTAAAAAATCACCTATTCTTTTTAAGAAAATAAAATGATAATAATTCCATTTAAAGATTGGCAGAAACTTGATTTAAGAGTTGGTAAGATTATTGAAGTAAAAGATCATCCAAATGCTGATAAACTCTATCTTTTAACAATAGATCTTGGAACAGAAAAAAAAACATTGGTAGCTGGCCTTAAAGAAAATTATAAGCCAGAAGAAATGCAAGGCAAACTTTGTGTTATATTCTGTAATCTTGAACCAGCAACAATTCGTGGAGTAAAAAGCGAAGGAATGATTATGGCAGCTGTTAGCAGAGATAAAAAAGGTAAAGAAACAGGTGTTGTTTTAATTCAGCCAGAAAAAGACATAGAACTTGGAGCAAAGATTGAGTGAAATTAATAATCTTTAGAAAAGGCTAAATCATAACACAGAATTCTATTTTCTAAAATCATGGATAATTCTTCTAGATCTGGTTTATATTTTGTTAATGGGTGAATTGATTTCAAAAGAAAATCTAATTTATTTTGAGAATCAGGTAATCTAAAAGAATTGGTTTTCTCTTCATTATAAAATAAATATAGTATTGGTAGATTTGGATATAATTCTAGTATCAATTTAATTTTTTGACCATCTGTAGTTTTATAATTTAATATTTCCTTCCTCTCAGGAAAAGAATTTTCTTCTTGATATAAACTTAAATTTGAATTATCTGTTTCCATTTTTATTCAGCTCTCGACATACCAAAATGTTGCTTTATTTTTAGAGTAATCGTTAATCATCCCAGCACTTGCAAGCATTATAAGCGCTGACTCAAAACCTATTAAACCATATAAAACTGCTTGATTTTCTTTCTTTTCAGCTTCTATAGTATATCCTTGAGAATAATTTTCCTGGGCTTTTTTACCAACAAGAATTGAGCCTGTAATACCTGTAACAAATCCAAGTAATCCTACAACAACTGCTCCTGCTGCGATTTTTGTTATAAGATTTGACATTTTACTCAGCTCCTTTTTCTTGATCAGGAATTATTTCTAATAAGCTTTTATTGATTTCAGACTCGGTTTTTTGTTTAGATATATATTCAGCTGCATTATGCACTTTTTTTGTGGCTTCTGTAAAAACTTTTTCACCAAGATCTTTCCTAAACATTTGATTTTTTAAAATCTTTTTTTCTCCATTAGGATAAATTATCTCTATCCTATCAATATAACCAAAAAATGCAGACTCTTCAGTACCATCCCACCAGTTTATTTTTAGTGAAGATGACTCGCCTCCGTAATCATAATAAATTACTTTTGTTCCATCTTGTTCTTTTTCTATTCTTTTTCCATGGTATGGGCCCTGATGGAAGAATTTATAATAGCTTTCTTTATACTCTCCTTCTAAAAATGCTTTCTTTGTTTTGCAACCAGAAAAAAATATTAGTGTTGAAAATGCAATTGCTCCTATCAAACTTACAAGTGACTTTTTTGACATTTTATTCAGCTCCTCTTGCTTTAGAAGGATATTTTTTTTCTAATTTGGCAAGTTCTTTTTTATATCTTCTTCCAGCAAAGTTAGTTATTATTAAAGAAGGTATAAACCCAAAGCAGATTAATCCAATGGGCATTAGAATCTTCTTCCCTTCACGCTTCCTTTCACGTTTTTTTACTTTATTATAATCTTTTATTTTTTCATGTTGACTTAATCTTACGCTATCTGCTTCTACCTTGGCTATTGTTTCTTCTAAAAGAGAAGCTCTTTTTAGCTCAGCTCCATAAATAACCTCTAAGTTATTTTTTATTTCTTTTGTTTGATATGGCAATTCTACTTTTGTCTTTATGTTTTTAACTTCACTCCTTAATTTTTCTAAAGTCGGTCCTATTTTTAAATAAGTTTCAACAAGAGAGGTTCTATATTTTTGTTCAAATTTCCTACTGTCAAAATTGTCTTTTATCAAAATACCTGTTCCTATTATGGCCATAGAACAGAAATATAAAAGAGATTTGTTAAAAACCCTACGATATCTTCCTTCAATTTTTATTATTTCCCTTTCCTTAAGCTTTTCTTGAGTAAGTTCTTCTTCCATTTTTATTCAGCTCCTCTTGCTTTATTCTTTTTTATCTTCAGGATATTTATAATCTATCTTAAATCCATGCTCACCAATCTTAACATAAAGAAAATTTGGTGTGCTTTGGAATACTAAAGGCATATCTTCTTTATTATCAGTTGAACTTAAAACAATCTCTTCTATTTTAGAATATTTTTCTGGAACTATGTTTACTCTTATTTTTGGGATTACAGGGATTACAAAAAAAGCTACAGCTGTTCCTATACCATAAAAGATATAGTAAGAAGTTAATTTTTCTACTGCTTTTTTAATTTCTTTAAAATCTTCTTCAGTGTTAACTTTATAAACTATATTTATTTTCTCTGCCATTTTAGTTTAAAAAAACCAATCTTTATAAACTTTTCTTTTTGTTATCATTAAGAAGTGAATATATAAATCCAGTCTGAGAGCCAGATTTATTCCAGTTTTCGTATAGTAGAAGAATTGTTATAATCTGATGCTTTTAGATATTTAATTGCATCTTCTTCTTTTGTAAAGTATAGAAAGCCAGGAAGACCACATAATCCTGGATTTATAGGAATATCAAAATCATATAATCCATAGTTATTGTGTGAAATAAATGATAAAATGCCTAAATCAATTAAAGATTTCATAATCTTATTATATAGCGTAGCAGAATATGTTCCTCCTCTTGGATTTATTTCCTCAATAGATTGCCAATCAACAAGGGCTTTCCCTTTTCTAAATTTTATATATTTTCTAAGATCTTTATCCTTGTCTTTAGAAACCTTTTCTTTAAGATTTTGTATAACCATATTAAGATTTAAGAATTAAACTATAAAAAATTTTCTAAAATGGGCCCAGTCAGAATTGAACTGACGATCTTTGCTATGTGAAAGCAACGTCCTAACCACTAGACCATGAGCCCGTTACAAATTAAACAGAATTAGTATTAAAAAATTTATTTATATTTTTCTAATTGAATTGGAGTCTCTATTTTATGTTTTTCCCAAATTGGATTTGAAAGTCCAAGATATTCATCAGCTATTTCTATCATTTTCTCTGTATATTCTGGACCTAGCATGGCTACTAGTTCTTCTGGTGTAGATGTTATGCAATTATTTTCTTCTAAAATTTTTACTAAACCACCACAATCTTTACAAGAGAAATGATCTCTGGCTATACAAGGAGCATATTGATTTTTCATTTCTTCTGCTGCAGTTTTATAGCCATAATCATTGATCCATTTTCTTATTGCTTTGAAGTAAGGTGTATTTATAGCATCAGCTAAGGTTTTATTTTGAGAATAAACTTCTTTAATATTATTAAGTTCTTGGCTCATAAAACGATTAAAAACACAGGGATAAATATTTCCATCCCAATCAATATAAAAATATCCGCCTGCTCTACCTGCAGAAATACATCCATCGCTTGCTGGTGCAGAATTCCAAAAATCTGCAACAAAAATTTTATCTTTAAAAATCATTTCTTGCTCTGCCATTATAAGTTCTAGTCTTTGTTTAGGAAGAACTGTCATTGAAAAATCAACATCTCTACCAATAGGCATATATTGAAATCCCCACAAATATGAAGCTCCTTTTTCTTTAAAATAAAAATCAATAAATTTTTTCCTTTTTTCTGGATTTAGAAGAATATCTACATTTTGTCTGGTTATTGTAAAAGAGATACCAAAAGGAACTCTTTCTTTTTTGATATTATCTATTCCTTGAATTATTTTATCATAAACACCTTTGCCTCTTCTTTCCTCTGTTTCTTCTCTAAAACCTTCTACGCTAAAAGCAGGAGTCACATTTCCTAATGCAGCTAATTTTTCTGCATTTTCTTTTTTAGCAAGTAAAGTACCATTAGTATACATTAAAAAATAACAATCTTTATGTTGGGCATAAACATCATAGATGGTTTTTCCTTGGCTTTGATACAATAATGGTTCTCCTCCTGTTATTACAAAAAATCTCATTCCAAAATTTCTTTTAGCATCATTAATTATTTTATTAAATAAATTAAAATACAAAACATGTTCTCCTGTTTCTATCCAGCTTTTTTCGCTTTTTCCTTGAGCAAGCAATTCATCTTTGAAAGCATTGGCATAACATCCAATACACTGTAAATTGCACCAAATTGAAGGAGCAATAGTCATCAATTTTGGTGGCTTTTCTCCATATTTGTTTGCATATCTTCTTGCTTCTTTTGTACCAAAAAAAATTCCTTTGAGTATAACATTTCTTAAAGCTCTCTCAGCATTTGGATTAAAATTTTTTTCCTCAACTTGATTCAAGATAATGTTACCAAGCGCATATTGATATTGTTTATTAATAAGGGGTCTATCATGACTTCTTACAATAAGATCTCTATACATTCTCTTTCTTGCCTTATCAATGAAAACCTTTCTCACTATTGTTTTCAATCCTTTTTTTACCATATTATCCTCAAAGAAAGTCCTTTTTTAAAGCTTTTTAGCTAAACTTTTTAAATTCTCAATTTAATAGTTTTGAAAAAAAATTGTAATTCTTTCTTAAATTTTTCTAGCTGTTGTTTTGAATAAGGTTCAATATTCTTAAATTCTGGATCAAGATGTTTTGATGGAACAAATTGTTGTAATACATAACATTTTGCCCCTTTTATTAATTTAGCAATTTTTATTATGTCTTCTTTATTAAGTTGTTTTGTTATTGTGGTTCTAAATTCATAATCTGATTTTGAATTCATGATTAGATTGATACTTTCTTTAATTTTTTTTGGATCTATGTCAGAATTAGTAATTTCTTTGTATTTTTCTAAAGGTGCTTTTATATCCATTGCAAAATAATCCACTAGTTTCTGTTCAATTAATTTTTTTATTATCTTTGGATTACTCCCATTTGAATCTAGTTTGACAAGAAAGCCCATATCTTTTATTTTTTTGATAAATTCTATAAGATCTTCTTGCAATATTGGCTCTCCGCCTGTTATTACAACAGCTTCTATTTTTCCTTTTCTGTTTTTTAGAAACTCAAAAATCTCTTTTTCCTCAATTTTAATAGGATTATTGCCAATAAGCTCAGGATTATGACAATAAGGACATCTAAAATTACATCCTTGGGTGAATATAATACAAGATATCTTATTAGGATAATCAATCAAAGAAAATTTTTGAAAACCACCAATTATCATCTTATTATGTTAAGATATTATTTTAAAGGTTTTTCTTTGTTTAAATTCAGCTTTTTTCCCTTTATTCCATTGTTGAACTGGTCTCAAGTAGCCAACAACTCTTGAATATATTTCAGTTGGAGAGCCACATTTAGGGCATTTTTCATGCTCACCATTTATATAGCCATGGCTATAGCAAATACTAAAAGTTGGTGTTAAAGTAAAGTAAGGAAGATGATAAGTATTACAGATCTTTTTGATTAATTTTTTAACAATTTTGGGATCTTTTATTCTTTCTCCTAGAAAAATATGTAAAACAGTTCCTCCAGTATATTTTTTTTGAATCTCGTCTTGTAAATCAAAAACCTCAAAAACATCATCTGTATAATTTACCGGTAAATGACTTGAATTAGTATAAAAAGGGTCTGCACCTTTCTGATACGCTTTTTCATTAGCACAGATAATCTTATGATAATTTTCTTTATCCTTTTTCGCTAGTCGATATGATGTTCCCTCAGCAGGTGTTGCTTCTAGATTATAATTATTTCCACTTTCTTGCTGAAACAATATTAATTTTTTCCTCATAAAATCTAAAACTGCAAGAGTAAATTCTTTTCCTTTTTTTGTTCCACTATTCTTACCAAATAAATTCAGGCAAGCTTCGTTCATTCCAACAAGGCCAATAGTTGAAAAATGATTTTTCCAATATTCTCCAAATCTTTTTTTTATATCACCCAAATAAAACATGGTGTAAGGATAAAGACCATTTTCTGTGAATTTTTCTAGAACCTTTCTTTTTATTTCTAAACTTTCTTTTGCTAGAATCATTAAATGCTCAAGCCTTTCAAAAAATTCTTTTTCGCTTCTTGATAAATAACCAATTTGTGGCATATTAATTGTGACTACACCAATTGAACCAGTTTTAGGAGAAGAGCCAAAAAGACCTCCACCTCTTCTTTCAAGCTTTCTATTATCTATTCTTAATCTGCAACACATGCTTCTAGCATCTTCTGGTTTCATATCAGAATTTACAAAATTAGAAAAATAGGGAATACCATATTTTGCAGTAACTTTCCACAAATTTTGTAAATTAGGATTATCAAAATCAAAATCTTTAGTAATATTATATGTAGGGATTGGAAAAGTGAAAACTCTACCCTTTAAATCTCCTTTTTCAAGTACTTTTAATAGAGCTTTATTAAATATATCCATCTCTTCCTGAAATTCACTATATGTTTCTTTCATTGGTTTACCACCTCTAATAACTGGCTGCTTTGCAAAATAAGACGGAACTGTCAAGTCCAAAGAAATGTTTGTAAATGGAGTTTGAAAACCAACACGAGTAGGAACATTGATATTAAAAAGAAAAAATTGTAAATGCTGCTTAACTTGCTTATAATTTAATTTATCATATCTTATAAAAGGAGCAAGAAGAGTATCAAAGTTACTAAAAGCCTGTGCTCCAGCAGCTTCTCCTTGTAAAGTATAAAAAAAGTTTATTACCTGTCCAAGAGCACTAACAAAATGTCTTGCTGGTTTTGTTTCTACTTTTCCTCTAACACCTCTAAAACCCTTAATTAACAAATCATAAAGATCCCAACCAACACAATAAACAGAAAGAAGATTTAAATCATGAATATGAAATTGAGCATTTAAACAAGCTTCCTTAATTTCCTTAGGATAAACTTTATTCAGCCAATAAATCTTACTAATTTCAGAAGAAATATAATTGTTTAAGCCTTGTAAAGAATATTCCATATTACTATTTTCATTAACTTGCCAATCTGCTCGAGTTAGATAGTCAGAAACTAATCCTATATTGGCTTTATTTACTATCTCTCTAAGTCTGGCATGTTGTTCTCTATATAGGATATAAGATTTAGCGGTTTCTAAATAATTATTTTGCATTAAAACACGTTCAACAAAATCTTGAATATCCTCAACACTAGGTATTTGTTTCTTATCAAATTTTTTTTCAACTATTGTAATTACTTTATTAGAAAGTTTTTCTGCTATCTTTTTATTCTCCTCAATATCCTTACTTACTTCTTGTGTAGCATCAAATGCCTTCTCTATAGCATTTGCTATCTTATTAATATCAAAATCTACGATTGAGCCATTTCTCTTACGAATTTTTTTAAACAATTTAAATTTAACCTCCTAACCTTTTTTTCTCTTAATTTTTACTTAAGTTCTTTTATTGTTTTTCTAAAATCTCCAACATCCTGAAACTGTCGATATACAGAAGCAAATCTTATGTATGCAATTTTATCAACCTTCTTTAATTTTTTCATAACAAGTTCGCCAATTACTTTACTTGGCACTTCAGGACCATATCCTCTAATTTTTGCTTCTATTTCAGCAACAGTTTTCTCTATTAATTCTTGACTTACTGGTCTTTTTTCACAAGCTTTCATTACTCCAAGCAATAACTTTTCGCGATCAAAAGCTTCTCTTCTCTGATCTTTTTTTATAACTCTTAATTTTGTTTCAATTTTTTCATAAGTTGTAAATCTCTTTTTACATTTAAGACATTCACGTCTTCTTCTAGTTATCTCTTCAGTATCTCTTTTATCAAGTACTCTAGTATTTCCAGAGCAGTATGGACATCTCATTTTTCTATGTGTTTTATTTTATTCTTAACTTATTAAATTTTTATATATTTTATCAAACACAATATCTTGTGCCTCTTTTAGTTACAATAACAAGATATAGCATATGATTTATAAAGTTTATGGTTTATTAATCATATGAAAGTAACTGATAGCACTAATTAGCCTGGAAAAACAATCATTCCTTGGAAATAAAGCTGGATAATAATAAAAAATATGTAAAGTAACAACAAGGCGATTCCTTCCATTATATACAATTTATTTCCTGATGCTACAAACGTGGCAAATAAATATGTGAGTAGAATCATAAATATTGCGCTGATAAAAAATAAAGTCATGTTAGCTGTTATTGGCCAAATCATTGCTGTTACTCCCAAAACAAGTGTAGAGTTAGCAACAACACTTCCTAATAAATTTCCAAGAGCAAGATCAGGATGCTGCATTAATGCTGCTCTTATTTCAAAAGTTAACTCAGGCAATGAAGTTCCTATAGCAATAAAAAACAAACCAATCATTATTGGGGGTAATGCAAGATTAACAGAT
>DAOWHW010000003.1 GCA_030641225.1 archaeon
ATGTTGTTAAAGGATTTCTCTTACCAAATTTAACTTTTTCAGGTAATACAATAGGAAGATTTTTTTCAGAATCAGGAACCATGCCACATTTATCACAATAAATAATTGGAATTGGTGTTCCCCAATATCTCTGTCTGGAGATAAGCCAATCTTTGAGCTTATATTGTGTTGTTTTTTTTCCTTTCTTTTGTTTTGTTAAATGATTAGAAATTTTTTCAATAGCTTTTTCACTTTGTAAACCATTAAATTTTCCAGAATTAACAAGAATTCCTGGTTCAATATAGGCTTGTTTCATTGTTTTTTCACTAAGCTTTTTTCCTTTTGGCTGTATAACAACTCTAATAGGCAACTTATACTTCTTGGCAAATTCAAAATCACGTTGATCATGGGCAGGAACAGCCATAACCATGCCTGAACCATATTCAGCAAGAACAAAATTACCAACATAAATTGGAATTTTTTCATTATTTATTGGATTGACAGCATATTTTCCAGTAAAAACACCTTCTTTTTCCATTTTGTCAAGATCTTCTTGCTTAATACCCTTAAGTTTATTCGCAAATTTAATCACTTCTCTTTCTTGTCTAGTTCCTTTTACTAAATCTAGCAGCTCTGGATGTTGAGCAGAGATAACCATAAATGTGGTGCCATAAATAGTATCTGGGCGAGTTGTGAAAATTGGCCACTTCTTTTTATCTATAGTGAAAAAAATTTCAATTCCTTGACTCTTACCAATCCAATTTTTTTGCATTAATTTTATTGGTTCTGGCCATCCTTTTAATTTATCAATATTATCATACAATTCAGAAGCATAATCTGTTATCTTAAAGAACCATTGTTCAAGATTTTTAATTTCAACTCCAGTATCTTCATGACGCCAACACTTACCTTGAATAACCTGCTCATTTGCAAGAACAGTTTTACATTTAGGACAATAATTAACAGGAGACTTTTTTTTGTAAGCCAAACCTTTCTTAAACATTTGTAAAAAAATCCATTGATCCCATTTATAATATTCAGGATCATGTGTTTTAATTAAGCGAGACCAATCATAACTTAGACCAAGAGCTTTTTGCTGTTTTATGAAAGTTAAAATGGCTTTTTCTGTATATTTCTTTGGATGAATTTTTGCCTTGATAGCAGCATTTTCTGCAGGCAATCCAAGAGAATCATAACCAAAAGGATATAAAACATTATATTCATGCATTCTCATAAATCTTGCATAAATATCTCCTACTGTATAATTAAAAGCATGGCCCATATGTAGACCCTCACCAGAAGGATAAGCAAACATCTCAAGACAATAAAATTTCTTTTTGCCTTTCTTTTCCTTAACTTCAAAAATCTTAGCTCTTGCCCACTTGTTCTGCCACTTTTTTTCTATTTGAACAAATCTATTCACCATTTTTTAACAAGTTATTTTTGACATTTAAATTTTTCTTTTTGCCCGTTTCCATAAAAATTCAAAATAAGCTTTATAACTTCGGGCAATTTTTTTATTTTTTATAATAATAAAAAATGGTTTTGGTTTGATCACGTGAATAGAAACATAATCCCCGAAAATAGAAGTGGTTGCCTCACTTTTTATGTCTAAAAAACCATACTTTATTCTCTTTAATTTGAATGGCAATTGATTCTTATACTCTTTATTACCAATAATTCTGATTTTTATTCTCAATTTTGCTGCTTTCTTAACTATTGCTGGCATTTCATATAATTCAAAAAAAGCCAAACCTGTCGAGCCAAAAGCACAAAATTCTTTTTCTTTTAAAGTTAAATTAATAAAATTTTTTATACCTTCTCTTCCTTCATATATTCTTAAATCTATTTCCGTTTTTTCTTCATGTTTAATGTTCTTCAATTCTTTAATTAAATCTGAAACCAAGATTTCTTTGGATCTTAAAGGATTTAAGAGATTTTCTGGATTTGAGCAAGAAAATATTTTTTTATTTTTCTTAATAATATAACCTACTTGACCTTTTTCAATTAGATGATTTAGTACTGTATAAACTAGAGTTCTATCCATTCCTATTTCTCTAGCTATTTGATTAGCTGAAAGCTCTCCAATTTTTAAGAGCTGTAAGTAGACCTTTGCTTCATTTCCAGTAAGGCCGGCTTCTTGAAGTTTTTCAAATATATCCATAATTTATTAATAAATCTAGATATTTATAAATGTTGTTATTTTTACTAACAACTTAGATTTATATAAAGTATTTGTTATAATAAATTAATTAAATTGGAGATAAAAATGAAATTAGAGAAAGAAATATCAAAAGCATTTAAAAAAGTAACAAAGTTTGTAAAACCAACGATGCCAGAAGGTGTTATTTATGCAGCTAGCTGGCCAGTTAGTGTTTTTTGTGGTGTTGTAGCTTCAATCTTTACTGACACTAAATTATATATTGGATTAGCTGCATCAGCCCCTCAAATTCTTGAATATAGCTACTTTAGAGCTTGTGAATTAGGGATTTTGGGTCGTAAAGTAGGTTTACAGCAATTTATAAAGGAAGCTAAAGAGTAGAAATCTCGAATACTAAATTTAAATAGTTTTTGTGAGAAATTAAGCTCTTATATTTAAACTTCTGAAAAGATCATTCTCTATGAGACTTGCTCCAATACCACGACCAATCCAGTAGGAATTCTTTGATTGCATTTGTGAAAAGGTTGAGAAAAAAGAGATTTCTTTTTTAAATTCTGTTATGCTTGCCTCTATATCATGTTTTTCTTCTATATACTTAATTGCATCTTCTCTGCCACCGAGAGCATCGACAAGTCCAAAATCTTTAGCTTCTTTTCCAAGATAAAAAATTCCTGTAGCTAGTTTTCTTACATGATCCTCACTAAGATTCCTATTTTTTACTATTTCTTCAATGAATATGTTATGTATCATATCTATCCTATCTTGTAGCATTTTTCTTTCCTTATCTGTAAGGGGCCTATATGGAGACATTATATCTTTATGCTCGCCTCCAGTAAGTTTTTCATATGTTATATTATAAGTTTCAAGAAGTCCTGAAAATTCAAGATATGAAGCAAGAACTCCAATAGAACCTGTTGCACTAAGTGGATGTACAATTATGTAGTCACAAGCACTTGCTACCCAGTATGCCCCACTAGTACCTTGTTCTTTTATTACAGCAATAGTTGTAATACCTTTTGCATTTGCTTTTTTTATTGCATCAGCTATCTCACTTGAAGCTACTGCACTTCCACCTGGACTGTTAATTTCAAAAATTATTGCTTTAAAATTGGGATTGCCTATGATGTAATCTATATTATTTATAATATCATCAGAATACGTAACTCCATAAGGCACAAATTGTTGGCTTTCTCCTGTTATAATTATATCATCTATATGAATTAAAGCAACATTATCTCCAAAATCCCTTAATGCTCTTAAACTACAGCCAGCTAAAATTCCAAATAAAAGAAATAGTGAAAAAAAGACTATAAGAATAATAAATATTACCACTACAAATATTGAGGTTTTATTTTGTTTTGGAATCTTATTTGGTTTGTATTTTAGTAGTTTTTTCATCTGTTCTTTTTTGCCATACTCATACCTCTATTTTATATATTAAATATCAAAACTATGTTTTTAAATATTGTTTTTTACTTTTTATGGATTTGTCTTTTGTGGGTTTTTGTTATATACTTCCTACAAATATAAATTATCCAAATAATAATCAATATACTTATGCCCCAAAATATCCAACAATCTTCAAAACAAGTAAAAATTTCATTAAATTCACATATCCCATCCGGGCATTTAATTTCTGGTTTTAAAGGAGGTATTACTGGAGGAATTAGTGGTAGTTCTGGCAAAAGACAAATACGTCTTTCAATAGGTTTATAGTCTGTTGTAGTACAAGAATTCTTATCTATACATAATCTTTCCTGAAGACCACATTTTTCAATAGGGATATTATATTCTGCACATAATAATCTTGTTAAATTAGCCTTAAATTCCGATAGTGAACTTATATTCTTACATTCTGACCATGAGCCACAAACCCAATTTTCTTCACAAGGAACTCCAGGACCGGTTATTCGATCTGGAAGTGGAGGTACTGGAGGCACAACAACCCAATCTATAAATAAAAATAATAACATCTCACTCTCTGTACCAGGACAGATTTCATGGGCTGCTGTAATCTTAATTACATTTAAGCCAGCATCATTTGATGATGGAATAAAACTTATTAAACCAGTACTAATATTAATTTCAAACATTGTTGTATTATCATAATAATAAATTGTTTTATTATTTGGACTAGTTGCATTAACAGTATATTCAAAAAGCTCTCCAGAACTTATATTAAATACTTCTTTGGAAGAGATAACTGGTAGGGGCACATCAAAACAAATACTCACCTGAGTAGTATCTTGTGTGCTTCTCGAAGAGATTAGTTTAAGATAATTGTTTGTTTTTTTGACAGTATAAAAAGTGGAAAATATAGAAAAAAGAACTATAGAAAGTACAATAATCAATAAAAAAATTTCCTCTTTTTTTTTCATCTTATTAATTCTTCTTATTTTATTTTAAACTTTTATTCTTATAATCCTGATTATAATCTCTTGAAAAGGATTACTGCCTTGCCTGTGTAATTATTAAATGTTGCATTTTCAGGTATCTTAACTGTAAATAAAATACTATCTTTTCCTTTAAACTCAAAATCATTTTTTGAAACATCTATCCAATCAATAAAATCCCCTTCAAAAAAAATCATCACATAAACAGGAACATCAGATGAAATTTCAATACTTCTTTCTGAAGTCCCCTCTGGCATAACCATACCAAAATTTAGACTATTATTCTCAATATTGAATCTAATATGATCACCAACCTGTAGTTTCATATCATAAATTTGTACTTGTTGATTATAAGAATATTTAAAATAATTATACAAAATCATTGTAAGTGATGAAAAAATCAAGGCAGCAATAATCAAAACAAAAGCTAATCTAATCCATCTTATTTTCTTAGGTTTCTTTATTTTCTTTTTCTTTCTTTTTTGAGTTTTGTTTCTTTTTCTCTTATTTCTCCTCTTTCTCTTTTTCTTATCTATTTCTTTCTTATTTTTTTCTTTTACCATATCTAATAAGAGAATTCTATTGTTTTTTAATTTTTCTTTTCTTTTTCTCAGCTTTCTTTTTCTTCTTGTTTTGTTTCTGCATCTTTCTCATCATAAAAATAATAATAAATATCAAAAATAACATTATTATTATCAAAACTGCTAAAAGAATCATGGTTGATGAAGGCATTTCTATTATTCTCTCTCTAGGAATTATAGTTATAGTTGCTTTTTTTTCAGTTGTTTGACCTTCATAAAAAAGAATAATTTTGGCATCATAACTTATTGGTCTAAGACCATTTGCATCAAAATAACCTTCAATTTTTCGTTTTTCTAAGGGACTAATCTCAAAAAGAGGCGTTTCTCCAAATTTAATGAAACTATCATTAATTTTAAGATAAATCTCTGCATCAACATTTACTCTATTATTCCAATAACTTTTAATTTCTATCTCAAAAGGGCTTATCTTATCTGCTTCAAATTGGTTGGTAAAATTAAGAATATCAAAATCTAGAGCACCTATTTCAAAAGTTTTTTCATCTTTTTCTGACCTGCCAGCATAATAAACAATAGCAGTTGCATTATACTTCCCTTGTAAAAATTCTTTTGCATTAAAATTAGCATATAATGTTTCTTCTTCTCCACTTAATAATTCTTTTTCTTCTGTTCTCAAAGTTTTTAAAAGAGTATTACTTTGATCTCTGATCTGTATAATCCCATTAATATGTAAATCTTGTTCTGTCCAGCTTATTACATTTATTGTAAATTCTTTTTCTTCATTAATATTTAGATTTGGGGCATTTAGACTAATTTTTATTTTTGGATCTGGATAAAGTACTTTTATATTTATAATAGAACATGCTGCTGTTCTAACAATAACAGCAGTTCCACCTTTTTCATCAGGTTTCCCTTGGAGAAAACAAACATTGTTTCCATAAAATCCTGGCTCAAAAGTTTGTGGTAACTTTAATTCTGCTTTGATTTTAGCAATCTCCCCTCCTTCTAAAAATAATTTCTCTTTATCGAGAGTAAAAAATTCACTAAAATTACCTTTAACATATATTATATAATCCCCTGGAATGCCTCCAGCAAGATAATTAAATGTTTTTTCCATG
>DAOWHW010000004.1 GCA_030641225.1 archaeon
AGAAAGAATAACATCTATAGTTTTATCACTATCTGCAGTAAAGGTGGTTGTTTTATTAAACCAGGGTCGTGGAGTTATTTTTTCAAAATCACAGCTGTAAGCTCCATCAACAAAGCCTTTGCTGTAAGGAGAATTAACTCCTGAGACTTTCCAGCTATTGTTACAATAGATATTAAAATTACTTAGTTGAGAACCATCTTCGCCGCTTGTCACATTAAAATTTATATTCCAAGTCCATGCAACTGTAAAATTCCAAATATTAGATACATTATTATTTCCTGTACTATCATTAAAAAACCATCTCCATCTTACATTTGTGTTTCTTGGTGCTGTTACTGTTTTTATGACTTGGATTTCTTCTGGTGTTGTCCATGCTATTGCTGTATCATTAACAAAACTTCCTGTGCCATCATCAAAACTAAAAATATAATAGCCACCTGCTTTATCATCTTCTAGAGTAATATTAAGATAAACAGTTTCTCCTGTTTTTGTTTGGTCAGAAGCATTTGTTCCATTGTTATACCAGAATGGAGGGATTGTATCAGATTCTTCTGGTCCAAGTCTCGTTAAATTATTTATTCCATTATAATATTGCTGCTTAACTTCATCTGCTGAAAGTGCAGCATTATAAATTCTAAGTTCATCTAATGTCCCATTATAATAACAATCAGTCCCTCTACTCATCGCTGTAAAGGTTGGAGATAAATCATCTGCTATTCCATTTGCATTCGCAGTGGTTTTATCAAGAACACCATCTACATATGTTGTCCAATTAGTGCCATCCCAAGTATAAACAATATGATGCCAAGCATTTGCTGATATGAAAGTTGAGCCTGTCCATGAACCACCATCATCAGTACGAATTGCTATGCAAGCTGGTAATGAAGTTGAATTAAAACCAATTGCTAAAGAAGTCCAAACACCATCGTGTTGTTTAGCGAACCATCCACCCATTACATATGTACCAGCATCTTGTGTAGAATCAGGATATAACCATACTTCTATTGTTCCATTAGCCATATCATTTAATGCTAATGCCGGGACATTCACCCACTCATCAACACCATCAAATACAAGAGCTTTTCCAAATTTTCCATCAATCCAATCACTATCTTCCATATTGCCTGAAGACCCATGATAACTATTTCCTGAACTATCATGAATAACAGAACCTGATGTAGCATTAAAGTGCCATAATGCCCTTATATCAGAACCCCAAACACTTGTAGGAGAACTTCCTGTTCCGCTTGATTCATTTTCCCAATACTTTTCATCTGTTTCATTTGCTATTGCTATTGTTCCAGAAGGTCCAGAAACAGTTGAGTAAACATAAGAAGAATTACCTATTAAAGACCAGATAATAGAGCCATCAATCCCTCCAGTATCATTTACAGAAATTGCATATTCTGTTGTTTGATTATTGATTATTGGATAACGATAAAGATAAGATGAGTTCCACCAATCCCAAGGTGGTTGCATTCCTTTGAAGTTGAGTAACCATTCTATATTATTTTCTTCTAAGCTAGGTTTTTTATGTCCTACAAGTTTAATTCTCCAGGTTTTTCCTGCTTCTAGGTTTTGGCCTGGGAATGAGAAAGGCTGGAATTCCTTTCTTGTTCTCTCTTCTTGATGTGAGCCTGTTTGACATGTGTATGGACAATTACAATGTGTTGGATCATAATCTTGGCAGCCTATTTCTGAACAAGAGGACTCATTTTTCTCAATTATATTGTCGCAAGTTCCATATTCAGGAACTTCTATACTATATTGTACTGTTTCTTCTTTGTAGATTTCAATATCTTTTATTAGGCCTTTACCTTGATAAATTTCATGCCAGATTCTTACATCATTATTAGCAAGAATTATATTAGTTGAAGTAGGATTTGTAATTGTGAAGATAGCCTCGCATCTTGTAAGACATTGTTCTGTATTGCTTTCTAAATTGAGATAATCTTGCCATGGTTGTATAGGAGCATTAATTTGTGTAAGAAGGAGAATAAAAACTGTTAATGATAATATGGTTAAAATTAATGCTTTAGACCTCTTTTTCATACTAAAAATAGTATTAAATTAGTATATAAATCTTTTGGTGATGGTGGTCTTACGTTGCAATGAATTTTCTTGCTATGGGGTGCATATCAAGTGCATGTTGTTGAGCAATTTCTTCATATAAACGATAAATAATCATGACACTAAGTAAGATTCCTGTTCCTCTGACAAGAGCTCCTGTAACATCAGACAATGCTGCCAGCAGACCTACAGCTGCTCCTCCCATAATTGTTAATGGGAAAATATATCTTGAAAGTATACTCTCTACTACTCTAGGATCTCTTCTAAATCCAGGAACTTGAAGTCCTGATGAAGCTAGTTGCTTTGCTTGACTCTTGGCATCCATCCCAGATGTTTTCATCCAAAATATTGAAAATACCATAGAACCCGCCATCATGAATAGAATATAAATTAGAGATTGCCAGACCATTACGGGCATGAATGATCCTTTAATAATATGATCAATGATTCCTCCAGGTGGAGCACTAAACCAAAATGCTAAACCACTAATTGGAATACCTTCAGCACTAAAACCTCCAAGGAAAGTCGCATATCCTATAACTCTTTCTGCCAGGGTCGCCGCTAGATTAAGATTCGCATGAAGAGCTGCTGTTAAAATAACAGGAATAACACTAGTATAAAAGAATGCCAGAGGCCATCTTATACCATAACCACGAATTCTACCAAATGAAAGAGGTATCTCTACTTTTATAGATTGACTATAAACAACAATAATAAAAATTAAAATAGTTGCAGCAATCGCTGCGAATGCTGCTATTGCCCCAATGGTGTCAGCATTAATAATCGAAGTAATAAATACAGGAATCTTACCAACTGGTTGAATTGTTCTTTCAGGACCCAAGAAACTAAATGCTCTTACACAAAGTTGCCATGCTACTCCACCAACAATAAAGAGACCAACACCATTACCAAAGCCCCACTTGCTTATAACTTCATCCATAAATATAATCATTAAGCCTCCTAAGAAAAGCTGGCTAATTAAAAGCCATTCTAACCCTGGCACTGCCTGAAGGCCTTTCATCATTACAAACACTATAGCCTCAAATATACAAAACATAATAGCTAACAGTTTTTGGAGACCTTGAAAGAATTTTTTTCCTTCTGTTGTTGTCATATCTATATTAAGCAATCCAGATCCAACTAATAACTGCAAAACAATGGATGCTGTTACAATTGGTCCTATACCTAAACTCATTAAAGAGCCAAAACTTGCTCCTAGAATGATAGATAAATATTCAAACCTAATTAAGGCGTTTTTTGATAATCCATAAAGTGGAATATTAGACAAAATGAAGAAAAATACTAAAATCAGCAAAGTCCATTTTAACTTTACGTTAAAACTAAGTCTCTTTTCAGTCGGACCTTTAACTTCAGGTAAATTTACCAACAGGTTTTTGAAAGACATTCTAAATCTTTATTATTTTACCACCAGCTTTTTTAATTTTTTCTTCAGCTTTTTTTGAATATGCAGTTGCTTTAATTATTAATTTGTCTTTTAAAGTTCCTCTAGACAAAACTTTATAATTTTTTAATTTTATTTCTCCACCCTTTTTTATTAAGCCATTGTCTATTTGTTCTTGAATTTGTGAAAGATTTATTATTTTCATTTTTTTTCTTTGTCTTAATTTTTTTTGACTTGTAAATCCTTTTTTGCCAAGATAATTTGGATCATATTTTAAAACCCATGTTCTTTTTTGTCCAGCACGTTTGCCAGTTCCAGCCATCCCCTTTCCTCCTTTGCTTCCTTTACCTCTATGTTTTTTTCTGGAACCATATCCACAGGTACGTCTTCCCCTCAAACGACTTCTTTTTGACCTTTTCTTTTTTATTCTCATTTTTCCATAATTGTTTCTTCTTCAGAAATTTCTTTTATTTCTTTTGAATCTAAAATTTTAAAGTATTTTATTGGTTTTTTCATTTCTTTAGCTATCTCTATTTCTTCTAATACTCCATTACTTATTTCTCCAAAAATCCATAATTCATCAGCTTTTTTAACAAGATAATTATTGGCATTTATTATCTTATCTCTATTAACAGTATCAACTAAAAAATATTCAAATAACATAAAAGGATTTAATGGAATTTCCCCTTGGTTAAGAATAAATTTTGTAATGTGCATTTTAAAATAAAAATTTTTCTTTGATATTGCTGAGAAAATTAATTTAGGTTCCATTTTACAACATTCTTATGACAAGCTCATTTATTTTTTCATTTTTTCCAAGGATGCCTTCAGGAAAAATCTTTCTTGTTTGTTTTTTGAATCCACCTTTTGGAGGATGTAATGAAAAGAAAGGTTTTATGCCTAAATCTTTGAGTTTCTTTTTTCCTTCAATAAATTCTTTGACAAAAGCCTCAATCTTTTTTTTCTCTTTTAGTGGTTTATTTCCTGGAAGTCTAGCTCTTTTTAGCAATATTTTTTTTATTGTTTCTTCTTTTGCTTGACCATAACTAACATAATTTTCTACTTTTCTTAGTTTTCCAATATTTTCTGGCGTATTATCAATAAGTACACAAGAAAATTTTTTTCTTAATCTTAATATATAAAGTGTTTTTTTGACATTTGGAGCTACATTAACTTTTCCTCTTATTCTTATAACTATTAGTTTTGTTTTTCCCATTTTATTTTTAAACTTGCCTACTTAGTTTTACTAATGCTTTCATACAGGCCTTAGCAAGATTGAATTTTGTTTTTGTTTGACCAAATGTTTTGCTATAGACATCCTTTATTCCAGCCATCCTTAGAATTTTTTTACATTCATCATCAATGACAAGTCCTGTTCCTTTCGGAGCAGGCATTAATTTTATTCTAACACTTCCACTCTTGCCTTCAACAATAAAAGGAATGCTATGGGGTTCATTACAAATACATTCGAAAGAGCCACAACCTCTTTTGATAAAGAGAAGATTTGATTTTGCTTTAGAAATCGCTTTTTGTTTTGAAGGAACAGTTTCTTTTGCTTTTCCATATCCTAATCCTAAATGGCCTCTTTTATCTCCAACTACAGCCATACATGCAAAACTTGGAACATTCCCTTCTGCCGTCTTTTTCTGTGTTTGTCTCCATGGGCGCCTTTTCCCGCCGCCAAATTTACCTTTAGCCTGTCCAATATGGATTAAATCTGATTCAAGATCTGGAATTAAGAAATCCACGATTTGGGGTTCTAATATTCTGAGATTTCTTGCAAAGATATCATCTATATCCTTTATCTTTCCTGCTTTTACTTCCTTACCAAGCTTAGTTTTTGGTGCCCACCCTGTTAATGAAGTTTCACGTTCTCTCTCTCTTCTTGTTTTTACTTTTGTTTCTCTAATTTCTTTTTCTTTTTCAAGCTCTTTTTCAACTTCAGATTTAATTATCTCTTCTACTTTTGTTTCTTGATCTTCACGTTTTTTTGCTTTTTTTTCAACTTCTCTTTCTTTTTCTTTTTTTGCCATTTTCTTTTTATTGTCTAATTTTTGTCCTGATTTCACTAAATATTTGGTTTAATTTTTCAGTATTCTTAACATGGAGACCCTTAATTCTTTCATCAGATGGCATTATCTTTGGGTCACATTTAATCTTTAGACCACCATCTATAGCTCCCTTTACAACAGCATAAAATCTAGAGCCTTTTGTAGATCTATAAAATCCTATGTCAACTATCACCTTATCAATAGCTTTTTCCTTAGCTTTTTTTGCTATAAGTAAGCCTGTCAAATAAGCAGCAGGTATATTTTTAAAACTTAAATTCCAACCAAACTTACTTAATTCTTTTGAATTTGCATAACATATTGTAGAATCTTTAGCTTCTTTACTTTTGATTATCTGCGCCACAATATATTTGTTTGTTTTCCTTATAACAAGCCTTGGCTCTTTGGCTTTGAGCATTATTTTTCTTGCTTTGTAGTCTGTCTTGCCTTGTCTTCTTCTTTTGAATGTTAGTTTAATTATTTTTTTTGGCATTTTATTTTAATTTTGTTATTTTTTCTTTAATATCTTTCTTTGAGTTTAATATTCCTGC
>DAOWHW010000024.1 GCA_030641225.1 archaeon
AATTACAAAACAAATACTAACAAGAACAATTAAAAAAAGACCAAAAACAAATTATGAAGAAGAGCTTAAGAAAATAAAACAAAGGCTAGCAAATTTATGATAAAAATTATCGTCTTCCTTCTAGAGCAAGATAAGATTTTATCTGGGCTATTACTTCATCAACTTCTGTACTAAGCTGGTCTTCATAAGCCTCTATTCTGCTCTTAATTATATATTTATCATAAATTCCACGAAAGAATTTTGATATTGGATTTGATTCCCATTTACTTTCATAGTCTCTTTCAAGAAAACTAATAAATTTGGTCTCTATCTGTCCTTTATTTCTCTTAGTTTTAACTCCGCTAATAACTACCTCCACAGAAGTCATTTGTGTGATTCTTATTACAAGTTTAATCTGGAATCTAAAATAATCACTTATTTTTCTAAGGCAAAGCCAGCGTATTTCAAGTTCCTTCCCTTCTGGTTTTACTTTTTCAGAATATTTTTGTTCAATAACAGCATATTGATACTGGGTAAACCAATCATAAAGAAATTGATAAACACTTTTAAAATCAAAAATACCAGCATGAACAACCTTACCTTCATATACAAGACTTACTTCTGACATTTTAATTCTTACTCTTTTTCTTATTTAATAAGACAGAAAGCATTTAAATATTTTTTTAATGAGAATTTCTTGGTTTTAATATTTTATAACCTTTTTTCTGAAGCCAATTATGATATTGCCAGGCATTATAAATACATTCGTCGTGACAATATTTTTTTAATTCATTATATTCTTTGCTCGCTTTTTCAAGAGAATCCAGGTTTAAAATAACAGGACATTTCATATCCCTACAAAAATCCCCTGATTTGTATTCTATAAAATTTTCAATTGTCATTGTCATTTTATTATTTTGTAAATTAAATACTATTGGCTTTTTAAATAAAATTGTTTTCCAACATATTTTTTATAAGACATATGCGCCAGGCGGGAGTCGAACCCGCGTTATGACCTTGGGAGGGTCATGTCCTACCACTAGACTACTGGCGCTTTATCTGCCTGTATACTAGAGTGTAAAAATGTTTATAAATTTTAATTATCTATTTAATTCAATAAGATTATGGGAAAAAGAAAAATACCTTTGTTCTGGAATTTGGTAGGGAATTCTGAAGAAGAAACAATTACATATTTTTATCTTGTTATAAATGCTGATAAAAGAGAACTTAACAAAATAAGAAATAGATTCTTTAAATTAAAAGGACATCCTTTTGATGTAGATTTTCTTAAAGGAAAAGTCGAAAAACTTTTTTATGAATTGCTAATGTTTAAGACATATAATAGGGAAATGGATTTAGATGAGATAAGAAAAAACTATGGTGGCAGAGTAGAAAAAGATGAAAAATTATATGAAAGAAAAAAAAGCGTTAGATTAGAGAATTATGTTATAAAGAGAGTTGAAGAAATGTTGGATGAGTAATTTATTTTTAGTTAATTTTTTATATCTTTTTCATAATCTTTTTTATTTTTTCACGCAGAGCCTCTATTGTTGAATCATTAATAATATGAAAATCAGCCATAGCCATACATTCACTAACTTTTTGGCCAACACTTTTTTCATCAATACCTTGATCTCTTGCATCCATTTTCAAAAACTCAGACCATGTTTTTGGGTCACTCTTTCTGTCACGAGAAACAAGCCATTTAAATCTTTGTTCTTGGAGGGCATCAAAAGATATAAGATAAAAATTCTTTAATCTTCTTAAAACTTTAATTTCCCCAGGATTTCTAATTCCATCGATAATAAAATTCTTTTCTGCATTTTGTTTAATTTTTTCAATAGCACGTTCAGCAAGAACTCCAAGACCATATTTTTTTCTTAAATCATTTCCAATGTCTTGAAGATCTTTAATACTATAATTGTCTAATCCTCTTTTTGTGGCTTCCTCTCTTACAAAATCTGATAATGAAAAATATATGAAATCTTGTTGTTTAAGAAATTCTGCTGCTTCACCTTTTCCAGAAGCTTTTGTGCCTGTAAGACCTATAATCATAAACATTTTTAAGTGTGTTAGTTTTTAAATTTTTATGTCAACTAAAAATACATTTTATATCACAACAGCGATAGATTATGTAAATGCAGAGCCTCATATTGGCCATGCCTATCAAAAAATAATAGCTGATATTCTCGCAAGATGGCACAAAATTCTTGGCCAGGAAGTTTTCTTTTTAACTGGAACAGATGAACATGGTCAGAAAGTAGACAGAGCAGCTAAGAAATCTGGTATAAAACCGCAGCAATTTGTTGATAAAATGTCTAAGAAGTTTAAAGATGCATGGAAAGATCTAAATCTTAAATATGATAGATTTATAAGAACAACAGATAAAGATCATGAGCAAGTTGTCAAAGAAGTGACAGAAAGAATATACAAAAAAGGTGACATCTACAAAGGAACTTATGAAGGTCTTTATTGTGTCGGTTGTGAAGCTTTTTTTACAGAAACCGAAGCTCAAGCCATAAACTATATCTGTCCTATTCATAATAAAAAACTTGAAAAAGTTAAAGAAGAAACTTATTTTTTCAAATTAAGTAAATATAAAAATAAATTACTTGAACATTATAAAAAAAATAAAAAATTTATTTTGCCAGAATCAAGAAAACAAGAAATAATTAATAGAATTCTAGAACTCCATGACCTTAGCATTACAAGAACAACATTCAAATGGGGAATTCCTTTTCCTTACGATAAAAAACACATTATTTATGTTTGGTATGAAGCTCTGATAAATTATCTTAGTGGTGTCTGGAGCCCAAAACTGAAAAAATTCTGGCCAGCTGATGCTCATCTTCTCGGAACAGATAATGGTTGGTTTCATTCAGTAATTTGGCCAGCAATGCTGCTTTCAGCTGGAATAGAACTTCCAAAAACAGTATTTATCCATGGTTTCCTTACATTTAATGGTCAAAAGATTTCAAAGTCCTTGGGTAATGTAATTTCACCAAACACCCTAGTTAAAAAATATGGAACAGATCCTATTAGATATTTCCTTGCAAGACAAATTCCTTTTGGAGAAGAGGGTGACTTCTCAGAAAAAGCTTTAATAGAAAGACACAATAATGAGCTTGCCAACAAGCTCGGCAATCTAATTAGCCGTGTTACAACTCTAACAGAAAAATATGGGATTGAAAAAACAGAAAATAAGCTGCTAAAAAAATTAAAACTTGAAAAGATTAAGAAAAAATTTGAAAATTATGAGATAGATAAAGCTCTTACTTTAATATTTGAATTCATTGACTTTTGTAATGAATATGTCCAGAAAAATAAAGTTTGGGAAACTAAAGATAAAAAAATTCTTTATGAGTTAGCAGATAGCATCAAAACTATCTCGATATTATTATGGCCTTTTATTCCTGAAACTAGTGAGAAAATAGCCAAACAACTTAATTTTGAAATTAAATCATTAAAACAAATTGATGAGCCTCTTAAAATACAAAAAATTAAAAAATCACCTATTCTTTTTAAGAAAATATGAATTATTATAGGATTAAAGATATTGACCACCTTGAACCAGCAAAGTATGAAAGATATTTTGGGCTTGCTGTAGTTTATACAAAACATTTAGGTCTTATTAATCATTTTAACACAAAAACAACATGGGAAGAATTCAAGGAATTTATTAAGGAACATTTTGCAAATACAAAGATAAAATTAATGAA
>DAOWHW010000021.1 GCA_030641225.1 archaeon
ATATGGGAATGCCCTAATTGTAAAAATGTTATTGTAGTTGGCTCAATAGAAGAACTCAAAAAATTAGCTGTAACTAGTATACCTAAAGATTTGCATAAGCCATGGATTGATGAAATTAAACTTAAATGTAAATGTGGTGCCCATGCAAAAAGGATTACTGATATACTTGATGTATGGCTTGACTCAGGAACAACATCTTGGAACTGTCTTTATTATCCAAAAAGAAAAGATTTATTCAAAAAATTCTTTCCAGCAGATTTTATTCTTGAAGCCACTGAGCAGATTAAGTTATGGTTTTCAATGCTTTTAATGTGTAGTATGGTTACGTTAAACAAACCAAGCTATAAAACAGTCTATATGCATGGTATGATCCTTGATTGGCAAGGAATGAAAATGTCCAAAAGTCAAGATAATATCATCTCACCTTATGAAATAACTGATAAATATGGAGTAGATATTTTTAGGTATTATATTTGTGAAACTACTGCAGGAGAAAATATAAATTTCAATTGGGAGCTTGTCAAGCAAAAACAAAGACACATAAATATCTTATGGAATATTAAAAATTATGTGCTTGAGCTTGCTGAACTTCTCAAAATAAACGCAGAAAAAATTAAACCTACATTAGATATAGAAGAAAAATATATTTTATCAAGAGTTAATACAACAATAGAAGAAGCCACAAAATTATTTGAGTCTTATCATATAGACCAAGTTATTACTAAAGTAGAAAATCTTTTTCTTGAACTTTCGAGATTTTATATACAAATCATTAGAGAAAAATCCTCAATAGGAACAAAGAAAGAAAAGAAAGCAATTCTCTATGCAACCTATAAAACTCTACTGAATTGTATAAAATTATTTGCTCCTGTTTGCCCGTTCATCACTGAAGCTATCTATCAAGAACTAAGAAAAGAATTCAAACTTAAAGAAGAGTCTATACATCTTTGCAATTGGCCAAAAGCAAAAAGAAGTATGATAGACAAAAAACTTGAACAAGACTTCTCTCTTGCTTCTGAAATCATAGAAAAAGGTCTTGCAGCAAGATCTGAAGCAGGAATTGGTATAAGATGGCCACTTTCTACATTAACAATCACAACAAATCAAAAACTAAACAAAAATCTAGAAAGAGTAATTATGAAGCAACTTAATGTCAGAAAAATAAATATGAAAAAGAAAACTAGCAAAACTGGCAAAAAAAGGATTCTGGAAATAAAATTAGATACAAAACTTACTCCAGAATTTGAGTCAGAAGGTTATGTCAGAGAGTTAGCAAGGTTTATTCAAAGTGCAAGAAAAAAAGCAGGTCTAAAAAAAGAACAAATAATAATTTTGGCTATTTCAGCTCAAAAAAAGATTCAAAAATATACTAAAGAACATAAAAATTTCCTCAAAGAGAGAGTTAATGCTTCAAAAATTAATATTAGAGAGAAGATAAAAGAAAAGTATAGACATGAATTTGAAAAAGAAATTAAAAAAGAAAAAATTAAAATTGCTTTTAGTGTAAGATAGTATCGATAAATTACAGAAAACTTTAAATACTACTTTAAGTTAAGAACAATAGGTTTACTATACATAAGTAAATAAAATGATTGTTAAAGATGAGTTTTTAAGCAGACTGAGAAAAATCTTTGGTTTAAATCTTTATGAGGTTAAGGTATGGACTGCATTGTTATCAAGAGGGGTGAGTACAGCTGGAGAGTTAAGTGATATAAGTGATGTTCCTAGAAGCAGAACCTATGACATTCTTGAATCTTTGGAAAAAAAGGGTTTTGTTGTTATGAAATTAGGAAAGCCAATAAAATTCATAGCATTAAAACCAACAGAAGTTGTTGAAAGGGTTAAAAGGAATGTAATAAGAGATGCACAAACAAAATCAAAAAGACTAGATGAATTAAAAAGTAGTGATGTTCTAAAAGAACTTTCTACTCTTCATTCAACTGGAATCAAGTATATTGAGCCAACAGACTTAAGCGGTGCTATAAGAGGAAGACATAACATTTATAATCATTTGGATATGATGATTAGGAATGCAAAGAACAATATAACAATTGTAACTAGTGCAGAGGGTCTCAACAGAAAATTTGAGTCATTAAAAGGATCAATGGAAAAAGCAAAGAAAAGAGGAATAAGTATTAAAATTGCAGCACCAATAACACCAAAAAACTACAAGATTGCAAAAGACTTCAATAAAATTGCAGAAATTAGAAATGGAAAGTCCAGAGCACGATTTGTACTTGCAGATGGAAAAGAGATGATGTTTATGATTCTTGATGATGAAGATGTGCATCCAAACTATGATGTTGGAATCTGGATTAACAGTCCTTTCTTTGCAAATGCACTGGATCAAATGTTTAACTCAAATTGGACATCAATGAAACCATTAGGTAAAGTAAAAATAAGATAAAACAACTGCTAACTGCTTAAAACAAAATAAAAGAGGTAGAAAGGGGAAATTTGTTTATTTTTTCTTTATAGTTCCTTATTCTTATTTTTCTCTCGTTTTCAAAATTCTACCTACAAGATAATGACTTGTTGCCCTAATAATCTCAACTTCCAAAATCTTTCTAGACAAATTCTTGCCTCTAACAACAACAAGCTTATAATTTATCATTCGACCAATCCATGTATTATCAAATCCCTTAGCATCAATAAAAATTTTAACTTTCTGACCAATCATTTTTTTATTTTTCTCAAAAGCGATTTTCTGATGTAATCTCATTAATTTAATTGCTCTATTTTTTATCTTTTTTTCATCAAGTTGTTTCATTTCAGATGCTTTTGTTCCAGGCATTGGCCAAAATTTATTAATATTAATAATATCTGGTCTTATTTTCTTAACAAGTTCAAGTGTCATAGAAAAATCTTTTTTTGTCTCACCAGGAAAACCAACAATAATATCTGTTGATAAAGTTAGGTCAGGAATTGCTTTTCTAAATTTTTTAACAACATTCACAAAATCTTTACTTTTATAACCACGATTCATTAATCTCAAAACATGATTACTTCCACTCTGAATAGGTAAATGTAAAAATTTAAACATTTTTTTATTTTTATACAATTCAATTATCTCATCGACAATTGGCATTAAAGAAGAGGGATTCATCATACCAAGACGAATAAAAAATCTTCCATTAAGAGATAAGATTTTGTTTAACAACTCAGGCAGCTCATATTTCTCTTTATCAAAACCATAACAAGCATTATCCTGGCTAGTGAGCCAGATTTCTTTACATCCAGTTCTCAAATTCTGTTTAATGTCTTTAATAATCTGGCTTTGAGAATATGAGATTAGAGAGCCTTTAGCAAATTTAACAATACAATATGAGCAAGACCCAATACAACCCTGAGCCAACTGTGTTATCCCAATAATTCTGTTTTTTGGGATTTTTGGCAAACATAACTTAATTTCTTTTTTCTTGCCAATTAACTCAATTTTCTTGCCTTCAATAACATTTTTAACAATTTTAGCAATCTTTTTAATATGATGTGTACTAAAAAAACTTGCACGAGGAGCAAGTTTTTTTATTCTATAAGAAAG
>DAOWHW010000057.1 GCA_030641225.1 archaeon
ATGTAGATTTATGGTTCCAGTTTCCAGATGAAGAAAAATTTCTTTTTAGGAAAGGTCTGACTTTAAAAGAAGTGGAAAAATGGACTAAGGAGAATATGCTAGATATTGCTGCTCTTGGCTTTGATCCAAAGAAGACACATTTCTTAATTGACACAAAACATGCAAATTTAATGTACAAAGAAGCTTGTAAAGTTGCAAAGAAAATTACTTTTAGTACAGTTAAAGCTGTATTTGGTTTTACAAATGATTCTAATGTTGGAAGTATTTTCTATACAAGTATGCAGGCAGTTCCTGCCTTTTTGCCTAGTGTGTTGAAAAGAAAGAATATTCCCTGTTTAATTCCTTTAGGAATAGACCAAGATCCTCATTTTAGAATTGCTAGAGATGTTTTACCAAAACTCGGCTATTATAAACCATCAATAATTCATGCTAAATTTCTCTCTGGCCTTAAAGTTTATGGTGGTAAGATGTCAACAGCTGATCCTGATTCAACAATATGGTTAACTGATACACCAAAACAAGTAAGAAGAAAAATTATGAAACATGCTTTCAGTGGCGGACGGGCTAGTATAGCTGAGCATAGAAAAAAAGGTGGCAATCCAGATATTGATGTTTCATATCAATGGCTTTATTATTTTTTTGAGCCAGATGACAAGAAAATCAAGAAAATTTATGAAGATTATAAATCTGGCGCTCTTCTTACGAGTGAGCTTAAAGCATATCTTATCAAAAAAATTAATGCTTTTCTTAAAGAACATCAAAGAAAGAGAAAACTTGCAGAAAAAAAATTAGATAAATTTATTTTTAAGCCTTAAAATATAAAATATACATTCTACTCTATAAATCTATTTAAAAAAATAGTTTTCTAATATAAGAATGATAGAATTGTCAGATTATGAAAAAGAGAAAGACAAAATAAGAGCTAATTCTTATTTTTATAAAGATGGGAAATTGCGAGTAGATTTAAGTGAAGAGGATTTTGAATTGTGGCAGAAATATTTTATAGAAAAAGAAATTGATTGTAAAAATTTTGTTTGTGTCCATGATTCAGATAGTTGCGGTATTTATGATCTTTGCAATATAACTCATTATTCTACTTATCAAAATTTATATCCAGAAAGGTCAAATAAATGTGGGATATTTGATAAAATATGGGTTAGTAAAAAAGGAGATGAGCCATATTATTTACATAAGGAAGAAAATTGGCAAGGAATTATGCCAAAAGAAGCTTGTTTGGAATGTACTGGCCGAAGATTTTTATATAGCAATTATAATATTTCAAAAGTAGAATATGAAAAATTAAAAGAAGCAGGCTATCAATACGTATTTAAATATGAATCAGATAAACCAAAAAAAGATAAATATGGTTTCCATTATTACAAATCTTGGTGTAAAGAACTTAATGATTTTATGTTAAAGAGAGGCTATATTGTAAATAGAGAATTTGAGAAATATGAAAAAAATCCTGTCTTTAAGGATCTAGCTCACTGTCTTTCAGGAGATGCAGAAGCAAAAGTTTTAAAATTTCAAGTAGAAATGCCAAAAATATTGAAAAGACTTGAAGATACACTTAATGATATTTTTAATAGATAATATCAATGGAATTCTTAAGAACAAATTTATTTAAACTGGGACCGACGGGTCTCGAACCCGCGACACCTTGGTTGCTTCAAAGCTTGGGCTTTGACCCTTACTTATAAAAGCCAAGTGCTCTACCAACTGAGCTACGGTCCCTTGACTAATTTAGATGAAATAAATTTATAAAGTTTCTTATCTTCCTTGATTTATGGTATTTGAAAATTTATTGACAGATCCTGTATTGGTCACTTATGTGATATTTTTTATAACACTATGGACAATACCATGGAAAGGAGTAGCTTTATGGATAGCTGCAAGAAAAAAACATAAGGTTTGGTTTATTGTTTTGCTTGTAGTAAACACATTAGCTATTCTGGAGATTCTTTATATCTTTGTATTTTCTAAGTGTGGTAAAAAGAAAGCAAAAAAGAGGGGATAAGAAGAAAAAACGCCCCCGCCGAAACGTAACGGAGATTAGGACTATTTCGGAAGATTTTTATTGTTTTTAATTAATATTTTTAGTGCATCTATTGAATTTGAATAAATGTTAATAAGAGATTCATCTTTACTCATTTGATTAAACTCTTTAACAAACTTTTCATCTACAGAGTTACTTGTTTTCAAATCTTCAGAGAATTCTATCAATATTTGGGGATGGATGGGCAAATAAAAATGTAATTCTTTTTCATATCCATAATCCCAACAAACTATAACTATTCCTGTATCAGATAATACAAAGGGAACCTTAGTTTTGTTAATTATAAACTTTATTTTTCTTTTATCAAATTTAAATCTTTTAAGAAATTTATCTTTCATTTTTCGATCTAGAATCTCAGAAGAATGCTTATCAGGGTGGGTACGCATTTTTTCAATCTCTTCTTCAGCTTTCTTTATTTCGGCGTCCAACAGCTCCTTAGTTTTTTTAGAATTCCTTATTTTTTTAATAAAATCTGGATCTTGTTTAAGACGTTTTTTAAGACTCTTCCTTAACTCCTTAACTTTTACTCTTCTCTGTTTAAAATTTAGATTGGGAAATTTTTCCTTGACAATTTCCTTAAAATCAACATTACGATTATGTTCTATATCCATAATCAATTTTTTAGTATTTGGTGGAAACATCAATGGTTGTTTTCGCACTTCATCAGATACTCTCTTAAATGCTGGCGTTCTTAAGTGTTGGATTACAAAATATTCTTTTATTAGCTCGGATTCTTTATTAGATACTCTGTGGATATATCCAGTTGAAATTTTTTTGATAATCTTAGATAAGATTGCTCCAGTGGGAGATTCAATAAATAATTCTATATTCTTATCAAGATTCAAATCTTCTCTTTGAAAAATAGGATTTATCTCTATATGGGGGAATATATTCTTTAACTTTATAATTGGCTTTTTGCCATAAAAATTCTTTTTTTGAAGTTGAGAAAGATAAGGGATTGGTTTTGAAACAACATTACTTTTTTTGTTATAGAACCAGATGTTCCCTCCAGAATCCGCAAAATTCTTTATTATTAATCTAGGCACAAAATGATTTTTTACCATCGCATCAATTAACCTCAATATTTATATAAAAGTTTTGTCTTTGGATCAATATGGTAAAAAATAATAAATCTTCAAGAATAAATATCAACATTAATACATTTGAAATAAAACTATTAATTATAGCTATTTTATTACCTTTATTCTTCACGGTTTTTCCAGATTTAATTAATCAAATTCTTTTTTATCCTTTTACTTTTCAATTCGCTTTAGTGGTTTCATATTCATTGGGGATATTATGGTTTCTTCTTTTACTTGGTGGAATGGTGATTATTTCAAACAAGAGAGTAGAGTCTACTTTGTTTGATGGCTTTTTTAGAGAATTTAGTCATTTGACAATTTTTATATTTCTGTTTGTATTCTTTGCATATTTATATGGTTTTCTCTTACTTAAGATGCCAACAAAGTGGGTAATGCTAACATTTATAATAATTTATATATTATTAATACTAGTAAATATTATTAGGTATGTATTAAAGAAAAATGAACATTAGGAAAATTTTCTTAATCATCGGAATTCTTATTTTATTAGTAATACTCTATTATTTTTATTTTGGTTCCCAATTAGGTATTGGTGTTTCATGTAAAGAAAAGGAGATTTTAGAAATTAGAAAAATTCCTCCTCCACTTATGGCTATCTCTCAACCAACTTTTTGTCAAGTAGAGATAATCGCAATGGTTGAGGATGAAGTTTTATGTTATGGTAAAATAGATATTAAAAATATTGAGAAAGGAATCTTTCCTTGTCCAAAGATAAAGGACTATCCAAATAGTTATCTAAATATTTCAGCTATTTTTTATGATTCTGATGGAAAATTAGAAATAGGAAGAGATAATAAGATATTATTTAATCCTTAGATTTTTTGCCAAATATTAAA
>DAOWHW010000016.1 GCA_030641225.1 archaeon
AAAAAAATTAGCAATTTCTTCAGCATCTATTTTATTAAAGGAAATTGGAGAAAGACATCCTTTTGTTGATGGAAATAAAAGAACCGCATTTATTACAGCAAAATTATTTCTTAGGTTTAGTAATTTAAACTTAACTGTCGATTACAAAGAGGGGAAAGAATTTGTTTTAGCTATAGGTAGAAAAGAAAAAAGTATTGATGATATTAAAAAATGGTTAGAAAAAAATAGTATCAAAAGTAAAAAAGATATCTTTATAAAAGATATTGAATTGTTATTTAAAAGGTGGAAAGATAATGGAAAGAAAAAAAATTGAATGGGGAAAAATAGAAAAAATAAGTGAAAAAGACCTTAATGATAAGGAAAAAATAATATTAATTAATGGGAAAAAAATACTAGAGGAAGATCATAAACTATTATTGGATCTTGCATTATATTAATAAGGTTTTTTTAAAAAATTGATCTAAACCAAAACCCTTAAATATTTCTTTTTTTTAATGGAAATATATTCTAAATAAGCATAAAGTTTTTAAATTATGTTCTCCTAAAAAGAAAATGGCTAAGGTTGAAGAATTTTTTAAGGCGGCAATGGTATTTTCAAATCTTGTAAATAAAGAGGTTAATAAAGGTAGGAAGATTGGTAAGGAATTTTATGTATCTGAGAAAGAGATTAATAAAAGTATGGGTATAGCTGCCTTAGCTGTTGCTACATTGAGGTCTATGGATGAAGAATATCTGCAGCAACTTGAAAAAGATAGAATAATTCCTCAAAGAGCAATATTAACTATTTTGGGATATGCTGAGCATCATTTGTATGATTATTTCTTTGATGATATAAAAAAATTTAATTCTGGTGATTATGAAGAGCGTGAAAGAGTATGTGGTGCTGTTTTTATATTATATCAACAAAAGATACCTTTTGTTCGAAAACCAAGTATATTATCCTAGCAATCTTCGTGTTTCTCTTCAAGTCAAACCAAAAAAGTTAAATATTTCTTGTGGCAAACCACAATAATTAATTTAAAGTATTCTTGCTGTATTTAGATAGAAAATGACAAAAAAAATAAACAAGAAAACTAAAAAGATTGATAGATATTATAAAGATATTCAAACTCTAAAGGGGCTTTATGAGAAACTTAATGCAGCATATAAAAAAATTTGGTCTTTAGAATCTTATCATGGTAAAATTAAGGGTCAAAAACAAAGATTAGAAAATAGACTTAATAAGATTAAGGATTTAGTCTATTGTAAAAAATGTGACAAAGTTTATCTGATGGATAACTTAGAATCTGAAAAATATATTGAAGTGAGTTCTGAGACAGCGGGGCATGGGGGTTATGGTGATTCTCATGTTATTTATGGGGCATGGCATGTCTATAAATGTAAAAAATGTAATTCTCCTCTTGCCAAGAAACATGCCAATACTAGCACACAAGAAGAACTAAAAAGAAAATGGGAAATTCAATATGCATTGATTCAACATACATTGATTACTAAGGATTATGATACCTCATATAATCTTTCAGGGCTTAAGAATTTAGACTAAATTAGAAAACTTCTCATTCAATTCTTTTAGAATAAATAATGTTGAATCATATAATAATAAGTCATGCCTCTGAGTCCTTCCGCACAAAGGAAAGGAAAATAAAAAATTCCCGCAAGAGGCTCTCTTTTTTCTAGCTCCAAATTTTTTCTAAGATAAGATGTTGGAAGAAAGACAAGATCTAAGCCTCTTAGAATGCATTTTAAAATAAATTTTCCTTCTAATTTCCCCTCTGAATTTCTTGGGCTCCCAAAAAGAATTTCGTCTAATTCTAATTTTTGATCTTCTCCAGTTCCGCCGCCCATTTTAACATCTATTTGAAGTATTTAAAATATAAAAATCTTTGTTTTGTCTTCGTATAATGTATCTTGTCAGAATAAAACTTTGATTTTATCATAGAAATGCATAAGATAAGCTACATAAACACCCAATCTTGCTAATTCTGCAACCCCTGTTGGTATATAATAAAAAAAGTTATCTAATTGTTTATTGTCTCCAGCATATGCTTTTAAGTGTCTAATAAAAGAAGATGGCACAAAAACAAAATCTAAAGTTTCTAAAGTCTTCTTCAAAATAACTTTTCTTTCTAAATTTCCTTCTCCAGTTCCGCCACCCATTTTTTAGTAATGTCTCTATTTTTTATAAATATTGTGGTGATATTGTCAGAATAAATAAATTAATTTCTCATTAGAAAAAATGTTTATATAAATCTGCCAATTTTTGTAAACCATATAATATAGGTGGTAAAGTGGTTACTAAATGCTCACAAATCAAAAGATATTGTAGTGTAGATGGTTCATATAAAAAAGATCTTTCTTTATTTTTGGAATTTTTAGAAGTATTTATTAAAATCCTACCGATACCATAATAAGGAAGCCATTCTCTTCTGTCTCTTCTTACTTTTTCTGTCTTTTTTTCTAGATTTTCTTTCATTTTAGAATAAAGCCTTAATTCCTTGGTAAATAGCAATGCCATAAACTCCTAATCTTACTGTTTCCCAAAAACCACATGATATATAATTTTTAATCCTTTCCATTTGAGGATCTAAATTTTGTTCATATAACAGATCATAATAACCTAATTTATTAAGTTTTCTTGTATAATTAATCAGGCTAGAGGGCCAAAAAATATGAATTAAGAATTGCTTAAGATTTTTTGGTTCTGATAAAAGATTGAGTATTTTTGCTAAATTTGATTCTTTTTCAAAATCTGTAATTACAATATCTTTTTCTGGTTGTTCTAATAGTATTGATAATAATTCCATTCTAAGATGTTTCTTTTAATATTTGTTTAAGATTTTTTGTTGTTTCTACTAGTTTTTTTCTTAAAATATAATCTTTTTTTATAAATCTGACTACATCTTGTAGTGTTTGCTCTTCTAGTTCTGTCAGACCTTCTATAGTAAATTCTGTTTTATCATCCATCCAACAAAGATCATAACCTGCTATAATGCATCTAATTACATTAGGGAATTCTTGTGTGCCTGGTTTATTATCAAGTGCTGAGCCTTCCTCAGAAGAAGGAATTATAAAGTAATTGACTTTATCATTATAATTATACATTTTTCTATATACTTTAAGCTTATCACTTTCCTTGCCAACCACGTTAATTTTTTCATATGTTGCCATTTTAATCTTTATTTTTTCCTAAAATATAAATTATCTGGTAATCTAGAACTGGAATATATGCTTGTTTTTCTTCTCTTCCGCGTACTTCAACATCAGAATATTGTCCTACTTTAATATCTATAAGATGCCATTTATCTCCCTCTAACATTTTATT
>DAOWHW010000038.1 GCA_030641225.1 archaeon
CTAATTATGGAAAAATTTTGTGGAATGAAAATATTAATATAACAGAAGATGCAAATCCAGTAGATAGAGTAACAACTCTTGATAATAATGTTATTATAACTAATAAATCTATTTATGTTAATGAGATAGAATTGCCAAATTTAGATAAAAGTGCTACATTATGGTTTTATAATTTAACATTTTCTAATCCTCGTGTTTTAAGAGATGGATCTGTTTGTCCAGCAAATATTTGCACAAATAAACTCTATTCTGATGGAACTTATAGAGTTGATATTACAGGATTTGCAAACTATAGTGTCGAAGAAACCGCAGCTGAACAGCCACAACCTCCAGGCGGAGGAGGGGGCAGAGCCAGACCAATTATTATTATACCTGATTTAATTGTAACACCACCTTTAATAAAAGTTAAAATGCAACCAGGAGAAACATACAAACGATCTTTAAAAATAAAAAATAATCTTAATAAGAGATTAGAGATAACAATTAATCCTAATAAATTAGCTCAATTTATAACATTCCCTAATGATTTGACAACTTATTCTTTTAGTTTAGGTCCAAGAGAACAAAAAACCATACAACTAACTTTTAATATAAGCATAGAACAAGAACCAAGTGTTTATTTTGATTATATTGATATAAAAACTGATACAGGGTTTAATGTTAGTGTTAGAGCCACAATTGAAATTGAAAAAGAACCTTTATTTGATGTTAAAGTAAAAATACCAGAAAAATTTTTAGAAGTTAGACCAGGAGAAGAGATTAATGCTATAGTAAATATTTCTTATGCTGGAAATATGTCTGAAGTAGATGCACAAATTAATTATATTATAAAAAATAATGAAGATACTATTTTAATTTATGAAAATGAAAGTATTATAATAGAAAAACAGATAAGTTTAATCAAAATATTTGAAATAGCAAAAGATGCAAAAATAGGAGACTATATCCTTTATGTTAGGGTAGCCCGTAGTGAAAGAGTAGCTAGTGATAGTGCTTTTTTCAAAGTTGTTCCTGTCTTACTTTATCCATTTTTTAAGAGAATACTCAAATTAGAGAATATAATTATTTTTGTATTTCTAATGGTATTTATAATTATTATTATATATCAAATAAAAAGACTTAAGCAAAAACCACACAAAAAAATCAAATTAAAAACTCATAAAAAGAGAAAAAAGAAAAAAACATAAATTTATAAATTAAATAAACTAAAAGAAGAAAATCTGAAATTAAAAGAATGGCAACATTATATGGTAAGGGTCGTGGCAAGTCAGGAAGTCATGCTCCTAGAGGAGAAAAACCTTATTGGTCAAATCTGAAGGCAAAGGAAGTTGAAGAACTTGTTGTGGAACTTGCTAATAAAGAAATAAAACCAGTAAAGATGGGTCTTATTCTTAGAGATAGTTATGGTGTTTATAGTGTTAAAGCAATTACTGGAAAAAAGATTAAGAAAATTTTGGAAGAAAAGGGAATTGAAGTAGAACCTTATGATATAATCAGAATTGAGAGAAGAATAAAAGTTTTAAAGAAACATTTAGAGAAGAATAAAAAAGATACTAGAGCTAAAAGAGGTCTTCAGTTGACAGAAGCAAAGTTAAGAAGATTAAAAAAATATTATAAAAAGAAGAGAAAAGAAAAAAAGAAAAAATCTTAAATTTTAGGCTTAGCAGCACTCTGGCAAGGGGCTGAGTCTAAAGACTAAAGAATTAGGATTAATATGAATTCATTTAATGTTAATATAGAAAAGAGTATAAAAAGAGCAGCTGAAAAGCTTAAAAATTTGTTTTCTAGTAAGGGTGCAATTAGAGTAATATCACATCTTGATACTGATGGTTTAACTTCTGCAGTTATTATGACAAAAATTCTTCTTAAACATGAACAAAAATTCTGGCTAACTATTGTAAAACAGCTCGAAGATTCTATAATTGAGGAACTTAAAGAAGAATCTCTTAAAAAGAAGTGGAAAGCCCTAATTTTTCTTGATCTTGGTTCAAATAAAATTAATGAGATTAAGAAGATAGCTTCAGTGCCTGTTTTTATTGTTGATCATCATGAAATTGAAATGGTTTTTGAAAAAATAGATGTTGAATATAATAAAGACAATTTTTATTTTATACATTGTTTGAATGAAAAGATCAGTGCAGCAGGTCTTTCTTATCTTTTTGCTCGTAAGTTGGGTGGTGAGAAGGAGTTAGCACAATTTGCTATTCTAGGTATGATAGGGGATTTTCTCGATAAATCAATAAGTAAATCAAATAATAATATCTTGGCAGATGCTCAACACTCAGGAATGCAGCTGAAGAGAGGTCTTACGGTTTTTTCAGCTATGAGACCACTACATAAAGCTCTTGAATTTAGTTCCAGTGTTTTTATTCCAGGCGTGACTGGAAATTTTAATGGTTCTCTTGAAATGTTAAAAGAAATAGGGATTAATGTAAAAACACATAAAGGATGGCGCACATTAATGGATCTAAATGATGAAGAACTTTCTAGACTTATTACAGCTATACTGGTTAGAAGGGTAAATGATGGGAGAAGCCAGGATATTATTGATAATATTTATTTGATCAAGATAGCAAATCAGGTTTGGGATGCAAGAGAAGTTAGTACTATGCTTAATGCTTGTGGAAGACTTAATTATAGCGGCCTTGCTCTGTCTTTTCTTTTGGGTTCTAGAAATGCGAGAGAAGAAGTAGAAAGCATTTATAGCAAGTATAAACATCTTTTAATTAAAGCATTAAATTGGGTTGAGAGTGCAAAAAAAATTCAAGGAGAGAACTATATTATTGTTAATGCTAAATCTTCTATAAAAGATACAATTATTGGCACAGTCATGAGTATTCTTTCATTATCATTTGTTTATAATAGGGGGACGATATTAATTGGAATGGCTTATCGCCCTGACAACAAAATAAAAATTTCTGCAAGAATAGTAAGAGCAAGAGATAAAATTGAGAGATCTGACACAAATCTAAATAAACTTCTTTTTTCTGTTATAAAAATAATTGATGGTGAAGTAGGTGGTCATGCCAATGCTGCAGGTGCCTTGATTTCTCAGGATAAGGAAAAAGTTTTTCTAGAATTAATAGAGAAAGAATTATCTACACATGAATTAAGCATTAAAATTTAAAAAGCCTCTAGTCCTTCTTGAAATATGAAAATAACAAAGAAAATTAGAATCACAAAAAGCAAATTTATTAAGGTAAGATGTCCTAAATGTAATGCTGAACAAATCATATTTGGTAAGGCTACTACAAGAGTAAGATGTCTGAAATGTGGTCAGTCCTTGACAAGACCTGCTGCAAGCAAGGCTAAAATAAAGGCTAAGGTACTTGAAGTTTTTAAATAATTTTTTAATATTAAAATGATAGTTGTTGATATAGAAACAAGTGGAGTAGATTTTATTAAATGTGGAATCTGGCAAATAGGGGCTGTAGATTTAGAAAATCCAGAAAATCAGTTTTTAGAAGAATCTAGAATAGATGACAAAGAGATAGTAACAGGGAGTGCTATGAAAGTTACAGGAAAAACAGAAGAGGAATTAAGAGATAAGGGTAAACAACCACAAAAAGAACTCTTAGAACATTTTTTTGATTGGTGTAAAAAAGCCAAAATTAAGAATTTTGTATGTCAAAATCCTCAATTTGATACAACTTTTTTAATTTTAAAGTCTCAAAAAAACGGATTAGAATATCCTTTCAACTATAGAGCATTTGACTTACATAGTATTGCTCAGATTAGGTATTTACAAATTAAAAAAAAATTATTAATAAAAGAAAGTCGTAGTGATATGGGTTTAGGAAATATTTTAGAATTTTGTGGTATGGAAGATCCAAGAACAAAATTAGAAGAGGGCATTGTTATTAAGGAAGGGAAACCCCATAATGCTTTAGAAGATGCTAAACTAACTGCAGAATGTTTTTCAAGACTAGTTTATGGTAAAAATCTTTTAGAAAAATATAAAAAATTTCCAATTCCAGAATATTTAAAATAAAATGGTCGAAAATCAAAATAATAAAAAATTCCCAGAAGAAGGAGAAATACTTTTAGGAACAGTTGATAGAATCCTAAAAACAAGTGTTTTTATTAGGCTGGAAGACTATGACAAAGAAGGAGTGATTATTTTTAGTGAAATTTCTCCAGGAAGAATTAGAAATATAAGAAATTATGCTGTCCCCGGCCAGAAAATAGTTTGTAAAGTTTTGAGAGTCGATAAAACAAAGAATCATATTGATCTTTCTTTAAGAAGAGTAAGCACAAGAGAAAAAAAACAAATTCTTGAAATTCATAAAAGAAGAAAAGATGTTTTAGTTATGTTTGGTGTTATAATAAAAGATAAAAAAAGATTAGATGAACTCATTAAAAATATAAAAAAGAAAATAAATTTAGCACAATTTTTAGAAGATATCACAGAAAAATTATCAAAACCAAAAGAAAATATCAGTATACTTAAAAATTTTGGATTTAGTGATGAAGAAGCTTCTAAATTAATTAAGTTAGTCAGCGACAAAATAAGAGAAAAAAAAGTAATAGTCAAAGTAAAAATAAAACTGAGCAGTGAGGCAGAAAAGGGTATAGAAAAAATTAAAAAAATTCTTTCTGAAGTAGAAAAAAAAGCAAAAGTTAATTATATATCTACCCCTTATTACTCAATTATTGTAGAAGATAAAAATTATAAGGAAGCAAATAAAAAATTAAAACAAATACTTGATGAAATAGATAATAAAGCAAAAGAACTTGGATGTTATTTTGAACATCTAAAGAAAAAATAAAAAATTAACTAATAAAATAATAAACTAATAAAACAAAAATAAAATGACTGAATTAAAATGTATAAGTTGTGGAAAATCTTTGAATAAGGAAGGTATTATTTTCAAATGTCCTTCTTGTGGTAAGAAGATTATTAGGTGTAATCATTGTCGTAAGATTGGTATTAAATATAAATGTGAATGTGGTTTTGAAGGTCCTTAAAAAATAAAAAAAATGACAATGGCAGTTTTAAAACTTAAAATAATGCCCGAATCTCCAGAAACAGATCTAGAAAAGATAAAAAAAGAAATTGAAGAAAGAATAAAAAAATTTGATGTTAAAAATCATTCTTTTGAGATCCAACCTATTGCTTTTGGTCTTAAAGCATTAATAGTTACATTAGCATGGCCAGAAGAGAAAGGCACAGATGAAGCAGTAGAGGAATTTTCAAAAATCGAACATGTAAGTACCATTGATATAATAGACTATAGAAGGGCTTTTGGCTAATATTATATATAACTCTACAGTAACAACAAATAGAAAACTTTATAAATCTCCAAATCTTCCTAATTCTATAATAAATTAAACTGATAAATTATGAAAAAATGAAAATTGGAGAATATTTGAAACTTGGGGGTATTTATTTACTTGCTGGAATAATTTTTCCATTTTTAATACAGAATGTTTCTCGTAAAAATTCAAAACCAGAGAAAACTGAAGTGATACATGCTAAAGTACTTGAAGAACGTTATAGAGATGTTAAATTTTTTCCTGTATATGTAAGTCCAGAGTATTCAATAATAGTCAATAGTGGTGGAAAGAGGAAAACAATATATTTTGATGATACTTTCTATGGGGTAAACTCAACTAAGTTAAATGACAAAATAATCGTAGGAGATAGTCTTGAAATAAAAATAGGAAAAAGACGTAATTGGAAATTTGGTATGGATGCAAAAGTTATAAAATAAAATTTTTTTTGATTATTTACAAATTTATTTAAAAAACTTTTTTTCAAAAAGTTAAAATTAAAAATGAATAAAGAAGAACTTGAAAAATTAAGAGAACAACTTCTTGAACAAGTCGAGAAATTACCTGAAAAGCAAGCCTCTATGCTAAGAGAACAAATTAAAAATGCTTCTGCTGAACAACTTGAAGCATTTATTAAGGCACAGCAAAGTCCAGATCAGCAAGGTGGAGAATGTTTTTTTTGTCAATTTATTTCTGGTAAAATTGAAACAGTAAAAATTTATGAAGATGCTGATATACTCGCTATTTTAGATATTTATCCTTCAAATCCTGGTCATATGATTGTTATGCCAAAAAAACATTTTGAATTTATATATGAAATTCCTGATTCTATTCTAAATAAAATTTTTCTCTTTGTAAAAACACTTGAACCAATAATTCTTGAAACAACAAAAGCACAAGCTATTAGCATTTATATTGCTCAAGGTGCTATTGCTGGCCAAACTATAAGACATTTTTCTGTGAATATTATTCCAAGATTTGAAAATGATGACATTAGTTTTGAATGGCAGAAAAAGAAACAGAATAAAAAAGAAATCGAGAAGATAGCAACAAAAATAAAGAAAAAAGCTGAAAAAGTTGTTATAGAAAATTTTGAAAAAGAAAAAAAGAAAGAAGAGAAAAAGAAAAAAAAGCAAGAGGAAAGTGAAGCCCAGAAAATGATAAAACACATTAAGAAAAGAATCCCTTAATTCTTAATTATATTCCAAATAAAAGATGAATTATTAGCAATAATAAATCTCCAACAAACAAGCTAATTATAAGAGCAAATAAGAAGATAGGAACAAAAGGCAGACCATATTTTATTAATACTAGTTTTTTTCTCTTTTTTAATAATTTAATATCTTTTTTAGTAAGGCCATGAACACTAGGTTTGATAACTTTATTTTTTATCTTTACAGATTTAAGGAGCCAATCTCCTTCTGTCAATTTGTTTGGAGCAACTTTTCTTATCATAGCTAAATTTTCTGCAGTTTTAATAAAAATATAAAGAAAAGGAAAAATTAAGAAGATAATAAAACTAATAAGAAACCAATTATAACTAAAAAATTCAATTGTTTTGGTGAGAGAAAAAAAACTAAATACAAGACATAAAAAGGATAGTATCCAGAAAAACAAAATAAAAGATCTAATTTGTTTTATTTTGATTATTTTTTTGAATTCTTTTTTAAAAGTTTTTCTATTTTTTATTGACGAGAAAATTGAAAACACTAAGCCATAAAGAGCTCCGAGAGCAAAAATATTAATTAAAAAAATTATGAGAAAAGGTTCATTTAAATTGATTATACTTGATTGAATTATATTTTTTGCAAATGCTGGTGTAGTTGCAAATACAACAGAAAGAGCCATCAGTAGTTTAGCGTCTCCACCTCCAAAGATTCTTGTATAATAGAAAAGATTTGCTAAGATAAAAAATATTCCTAAAAACAAAATACTAAAAGATAGATAATTTATTTCTAAATTATTTATTAAAAAATATCCTATAATTATCAAAATTATAGCAAAGATAAATTGAAAAACAAGCTTAAATTCTTTGATTATAAAATACATGAAAGATAAAGCCAGTAAAAATAAAGCTATCACCACTAAACTATTTGTTAATGTTCCAGCTGAAATCAAAGCTGCAACACTTCTTATTGCAAAAGCGATGGCAATAAGACTAAAAGAGAGCCAGTTTGGAACCTCTCTTTTTTTTATGTCAGTTAGTGAGGCTGCGATAAGCCAAATGAATGCAATAGAAACAAGTAAAATATCTGAAATAAAAATTAAATTTGTCATTTAACCTCTTTTTTTCTTTTTTATTGTCCGCATAGAGCCACCCTTTTTATAAACCCTATACTTTCTCTTTTTTTTCTGTTGTTTTTTACTTTTTCTTTGATGTGGTACTGCGTATTGCATTGCAATGGAAAGGTTTTTAATTTTAAATATTTTAGTATTTATTAACAAAAGAGGAAAAGAATGGCATTGTTTACTTTATTTTTAATAATAATTGCAATACTAACAATTATTTTTTTCATAATTGCTTTATTTTATACTTTAACAAAAAAAGAATTTCCTGAAGTCGCTAGATCAGCATTGCGAACAGCAATTTTTGTTGGTGTTTTTGGTGCCGGAGCTGGAGTTTTGCTGAGTTTATTTGCAGTTTTTAATATAGGTTTTAGTGGTTTGCTTGCTACAGTTGTCTTAGGAATTTATGGTTTTTTTGGAACTGGAATAATTACTTGGATATTTGCATTTATTTATCAAGGCTTGCCTGAAAAATTAAGAACCATTATTTTATATGTTATAATTATCCCCCTAATACTGGCTTTTCTTGCTGTAGTGATATGGGGTCTTTATATCGCATTTTCAGCAGGAACACTTCCAGAATATATCAAATTTGCATCTCCACTTTTTGAAGGAGCTGAAAAAGGTCTTTCTGAGTTGGCTAAATTTAGATACTGCCTTTATGCAGATGTAAGATGTCCATTTTTTGTTTCATGGGAAGATCCTAACATCCAGTCAGCTATAGAGGAATTTGCAGTAGATGCGAGCTTTTCTGAAAAAAGGATACTTGATGATAGTATAAATGTCCTTGTTTCCTTATCTATAAAAAATCCTGACCTTGCCGAATTAAGAATCAAGCCAAAATGTTATCTTAAAAAAGAAAAAGAGATAGAATTAGAAGTAGCTAATATGGGTTCTTATGCTCTTGGTGATGAATTTGTATTTCCAACTAGTAGCCAAGGTAGAGAATTGCATACAACTTTTAGATGTGTTGGTGAAGTTCCAGAAGCAGCAGGGAAAAATATTTTTAGTGAAGATCTTGTTGTAGAACTTGAAAGACCGGTCTCTGTGAAAACAATTTGGCCAGTATGGTTAGGTAGTCAGCCACATCTAGGAATTATAAGAAGTGAAATGAAATATAATGCCCCTTATATGGTCTCTCTTGGAAGTAATAATGATATGCCTTTTAAAGAAGGAAAAGAGTATGATTTTCAACTTACTATAAAAAGAAGAGATGATGATGCCAAACTGAAAAATATAGAAAAAATTAGTATAATCTTTCCTGATGATATTTTAGCAAATTGTGAATTTTTTGATGGAATAGATCACGAACTTGAATTTAGGGAATATGATTATGAAACACTCAAGAACTTAGTACAATATGATAAAGAATTCGACAAGTTTATATTTCCTTGTTCATTATATGTTACAAGAGCTCCAACACAGGCAGTAATGGATTCATTTGAAGTTAAAGCATATTATACTGTATATTCAGATTATAAAACAAAGGTTGTCAAATCATTTTAAAATGAAAGATAAGATAAGACAGATATTTTTTTGTGTAGTTGCTTTAATAGTTTTGTTAATTTTTATTTCTGGTCAGCAGGGTTGTGAGCAACAAACCGAGGCAAAAAAAACTGGAATAGATTATAGTCTTGTTACTGGACTTGATTATTTATCTGCTGGCAGAATCTTACAACAAGGAGATAGTTTTTATATTGGAATCAAAATAGAAAATTATGATGAAAAAGAAAGGACTGGACAGATTTGTATTAGGGATAACATAGCTGATACTCATGGTGGCATATTAAGCGAGGGTTCTGGTGAATGTAATTTTTTTAGAGTAAGAAGTGCTGATGTGATTGAAAAAGAAGTTTCAAGTTTTGGTGGCAAAACTATAAAAAAAGAAATTAATCCTGGAAAAACAGAAATTTATTTTCCAGAAGGGGCAGAGTATAGTTTTTATGGTTTGCCTTCTATGCTACAACCTTACCAAGGAAAATTATTTGTTTCCCTACAATATAGAGAAACAACACAAGCAACAGCCACTATAACAATTCCTGATGTTGCTCAGCCTGTTTTAAGTCAAGATCCTGCTCCAATTGTTATTTCAGTTTCAAAATCCATACATAAAAAACAAGATGGTTATAAAGTAGATCTAAATATAATATTAAAGAAACAGCAAAAAGCCAGAATTTTCTCTCCTGATTTTAGTAAAGAGAATGTTACTTACTTTAATATTGAAATGATGCCACAAACAATACAATGTACAATTTCTGGAGAACCAGTAGGTAATTTAATTGAGTTTGAAAACGAAAGGCTTATAAAATGTTCAACTCTTATTTATACTGAAGGAGAAATACAACAAAGTTATCCATTGGTAATCATCTTAGATTATGGGGTTGCTATAGAAAAAGATTATCCTTTTAGCATTGAAACAAAAATAGAATAAAAATAAAAGATCAAATAAAAAAGGAATAGATTCTAAGAAGAAAAAAAGAAAAACAAAAAAGAAAAATAAGAAAAAGAGGTAAGATGAAATTTGATTCCAAAATTTTAATAATATTTTCTCTTATAATTATATTAATTTTGGCTGGTGGCCAGGCAGGTTGTAGAAAAGAAGAAGTCAGATTTAATACAACTGCTCTTGTGATGAATTTTGTAGAAGATGCTCCTCCTATCGAGCTTGTAACTGGACTAAGTTATCCTATTTATGTTGATATAAGAAATTTTGGCGGTTATGATATTCCTGAAGGAGCAGCAAAGTTTTATCTTGGTGGTGTTGGAGATAATTTAAAAAATGTTGAAACATCTGTTCAAAATGTCAATTTTTTAGATAAGAAAACAGAAATGCAAGAGGGTGGCCAAGAAAGACTTATTTTTGCAACAGAAGCACAGCCTTGGAAAGAACTTCCAGCTGTCTTTGATATTAATTTACAATTAAGTTCTTGTTATAGATATGCTACAATAACTCAAACAAGTATTTGTGTTGGAAAAGGAAGTGCTGTTTGTAGTATTGAAGGAGAAAAAATTAAAACAGGAAGTAATTCTGCTGGTCCAATCCAAATTACAAGTTTAACTGAATCTATAGTTGGCAATAAACTTTATGTTAAATTTACAATAGAAAACAAAGGTTTAGGAGAGGTTTACTTACCAACAGCAGATTGTGATAAAATCCAGATAGGAGATATAAATGAAATGGCAAAGAAAGATCAAGTAGAGATAGTAATAGAAGCAGAAGAAGGCTTTAGTTGCAGATTACAAGCAACAGCAGAACCTTATGGCTCTATAGATTCTCTCTCTGGAACAACACATGTAGGCCAAGTAACTTGCCAAAAAATATTGCCAGAAGATACACATTTATCTCCAATAAAAATAATTATCTCATATAAATATAGAGAAACAACAACAAAAAGTATAGAGATATTACCTGCAAGCTGAATATAATCTAAAATATAATTCAAGATTAATATTTAAGATGCCAATAATAAAAACAATAGAAAAATTATTTCCACCCTGGAGCTATTGGTGTTTTTTATTATGTTTCTTAGAACTTTTTATTTTTAATTTGAATATTTAATTATTATGTCTTAATATCTCGCTATTTATTCAATCATCTCTATTTCTACATTAACTTCTTTCGGAATCGGCATTCTCATTATGCTATGTAAAACACGCTCATCAGCAGGTATATCAATAAGTCTCTTATGAATTCTCATTTCAAACTTATCAAAAGTGGCTTTGCCATCACCACAAGGACTTTTTCTTGTTGTAATTCTAAGCTTTTTTGTAGGTAAAGGTATGGGACCTCTAATTAAAACTCCAGCTTTAGAGGTAATTTCTTTGATATTGGAAATAAGTTCATTCAATTTATTTATATCTATACTTGCTAACTTGATTCTTGTTCTTGCCATTAGAATTTTAAATGCGAGACATATAAAAATCTTTCTACCCTCTTTGACAATAAATTTTATAAGTTCTGTTTCTCTTTAATTTATCAAGAAAAAAGGTAAAATGAACAAGAAATTTTTGTTATTGGTGTTAATATTTGTAATGTTTGCTTTAGTCTTCACCAATTAAAATAAGATTTATAAAATAAAGAGCATTAAAAACATGATAAAGAAAGAAAGAATATTTCAAAATAAAAAGACATTATCTTTATTAATATTATTTTTTATGATTTTTTTAATTCTTATTTTTATTAATACTAATATTGTAAAATCAACAGAGGAATTAAATATTGAAGATTTAGAAACAGAAGAATTTGAAATTGAATTTGCAGAACCTTTATTCTCTAAACATGAAAATTATGATATTGTAATGATTACAGAGACAAGTTCTACAACAGAAGTAGGGAGTCCTATGTTACCTATAAAAAGTATTTCAATTTTAATTAATAATGAAGATATAGAAAAAATAGAAATTATATCATTTCTCGAAAAAAGTATACCTGGAACTTATAAAATATTTCCTACCCAAGTCCCACTTCCGATAATAGAAGAAAAAATTAAAAAAAGAAGAGAAATTAAATTTACACCACCTAACCCTACTGTTTATAAATTAGATACATTTCCAAAAGAAGGCTTATTTAAAAAAGTAGGAATTTCTAAAATAAGAGATTATTATATTTTAGATATTCTTGTCTATCCAATACAATATAATCCTAAAGAAGGTAAATTAACATTTTATA
>DAOWHW010000035.1 GCA_030641225.1 archaeon
GTAACTTGTTTAATTTTAATATCTTCTCTTAAAGCAAATAATGCCGCTTCTCTGCAGATAGCTTCTACGTCTGCTCCAACATAATTTTTTGTTAGATCTGCTAACTTATTTAAGTCAACGTCTTTTGTAAGAGGCATATTTTTTGTGTGGATTTTGAAAATTTCTAGTCTTGTTTTTTTATCTGGTATTATTGTTGAAATAATTCTATCAAATCTTCCTGGTCTTAGTAATGCTGGATCTAACATATCTGGCCTATTTGTTGCTCCAATAACAACAACATCATGAAGATTTTCAATGCCATCCATTTCTGCAAGAATTTGATTAAGAACTCTTTCTGTTACTCTATTACCTAATTCAATTCCACGTCTTCCTGCTAAAGCATCAATCTCATCAAAAAAGACAATACAAGGAGCAACTTGTTTAGCTCTTTCAAAAACTTTTCTTACTCCTTCCTCGCTTTTACCAACCCACATACTAAGGAGTGACGGGCCCTTTATTTGAATAAAGTTAGATTCAGATTCTGTTGCAACTGCCTTGGCAAGAAGGGTTTTACCAGTTCCTGGAGGGCCATAAAGCAGAATTCCTTGAGGAGGATTTATTCCTATGTTTTTGAATGATTCAGGATATTTGAGAGGCCATTCAACAGCCTCTTTAAGTTCTTGTTTAGCATGATCAAGTCCACCAACATCTTCCCATTTAATATTTGGACTTTCAACTAAAACTTCTCTCATTGCACTAGGCTGGACAAATTTTAAAGCTTCTTTAAAATCTTCTTTTTTAACTTTTAATTTGTTAAGCAAATCTTGTGAAATCGGTTCATCCTCTTTAAGCTTTAAATCTGGAAGTAATCTTCTCAAAACATTCATAGCAGCTTCTTTACATAAAGCAGATAAATCTGCACCAACAAAACCATGACTTATTGCTGCTAATTGTTTTAAGTCAACATCTTTTGTAAGAGGCATATTTCTTGTATGAATTTTTAGAATTTCAAGTCTACCTTTTTTATCAGGAACGCCTATACCAATTTCTCTATCAAATCTTCCTGGTCTACGCAAAGCAGGATCAATACTATTTGGTATATTTGTTGCTCCGATAACAACCACCTTACCTCTAGATTTTAGACCATCCATACAAGTTAATAATTGAGAAACAACTCTCCTTTCAACTTCTCCGAAAGACTCTTCTCTTTTTGGTGCTATAGCATCAATTTCATCAATAAAAATAATTGTTGGAGCATTTTTTTCTCCTTGATCAAAAATATCTCTAATTCTTTTTTCACTTTCTCCATAAAATTTACTCATAATTTCCGGTCCATTAAGCAAGATAAAATTAGCTTCACTTTCAGTTGCAACTGCCTTTGCAAGAAGAGTTTTTCCACAGCCAGGTGGACCAAATAGCAAGACACCTTTTGGCGGCTCTATTCCAAGACGAGAGAAAATTTCTGGATGTTTTAATGGCAGCTCCACCATTTCTCTTATTTTTTTAACTTCTTCTTCAAGGCCACCAATATCTTCATAAGTAACTTCAGGAACTCTTTCTTCAAGTATCTCAACTGCTTTTGGATTAAGAATAAGCTCAGTTGTTTCTGTGATTATAACAGGTTGTTTTGGACTTGTATTTGCAACAACAAATTTTGTTTCAGAACCTGGAAAACCAAAACTTCCCATGCCGCCAAATGCTTCCCCAAAAATATCAAAAAGATCTTCGAAACTTGATGCCATAAGTTCATGTCTTCTTTTTACACCACCAACTACAATAAGATCGCCAGTAACTACAGCTCTACCAAGCAAGCCTCTTTTGAGATTTTCTATTGCACCAGCTCCAGCTCTGATCATTACACCTTTTTGTGCAGGAGCAATTATGATTTTTTTAGCTTCCTTAATATCTGCCTTTACAATACCAACTGTTTCTCCAATACCGGTTTTAGCATTTCTTCTAATGATACCGTCTATTCTGATTATTTTTTCACCAACATCTGCAGGATAAGCTCTATCAACTATTGCAACACTCTCTCTAGAACCAGAAATAGTAATTACATCTCCAGGACGGACGCTAAGATTTTTCATTGTTGCACTATCAATCCTAGCAATCCCTTTATAGGCATCTTCCTGTAATGCTTCCATTACCTTTAATTTAACAAGTTTATCATTTGCTTTTGTTATCATCTTTTCTTATTCTCCTTCATCATCTTCCTCATCCTCTTCAAAAGACAAAGATAGTTTTTTTGGTCCATCTAAACATAGACGGACAATTTGATTCATTTGTTTAATTTGTTTTTGTATTTCTTTATGCATTTCTCTTTGAAAATTAATAATCTCTCTTGGAATACTAACAGTATAACTATTACCAACCATTCTAAGCTTAACAGAAAATGGCCTCTGCTTCAGACGAGAAAATCTTTTATATTCTTCAATATCAAATGGATGATATATTTTCTTTCCACATTTACTACATTCTAATGTTCTTATAGAGAAACCATTTTTAATAATATGATTCTTCCTCATTTTCTTTCCACATTTATTACATGTTACAATTTCATCAAATAGGTCTGTCATTTTATTTAGTTAGTTTTTGTTTTTTATGTATATTTTGATGTATACACAAGAGATATATACTTTATAAATTTTTCGTTCTTGCCTCACTTTTTAACATCCTAAAAAATATAGATTAATTAAAAATAACCAATTTTATTATTAATGACACTAAATTATATGATTTTGAACCTAAAGGAAAAAAAGATGTTATTTTATTCTATTTTTTTATTTAATTTCTAAATTTCCTGACTATAAGAATAAGATTTATATATATCTTATTCTTTGTTTGTTTAACTTTGTAGTGTAAAAATAATATAAAAGAGGAAATGGTATATAAACGTTATATTAGAATAGGAAATAAAAATTATGGCCCTTATGAATATCAAAGTTATCGTGCTGAAGATGGTAGTGTAAAAAGTCGTTATATAAAAAAAGTAAAAAAGCCAAATTTTAAAAAAAAGAACCTAAAATTTATAGAAAAACAACGAGGATTTTTTATTTTTATTGTTATCCTTATATTATTTTTTACTCTTTATTTTTTACAATCCAATATTACTGGAAATATAATTTTTGATCTTGAAAACAAATATAATCTTGGCGAAATTTTAACTGGAAATCTTTCCTTAGAGTTTAATGAAGGAGAATTTTATCCTGCAGATTCCATGATTAGGATAAGTTTTGATGATAAAATAGTAGAAATATCTTTAGATAAATTTATTGAACTTTCAGAAATAGATATAGAAAAAAAAGAAGAAAATTTTTACACTACAAATAATCAATTAGAAGGTTATGGAATTGGTTATGGTTTTATTGGTTCTAGAGATGTTCCTGTTGATGTTTCTTTTATATTAAAAGTTACTTCAGAAGAAGAAGAACCTGAAGAAGAAGAAGAGCCTGAAGAAGAACTAGAAGAAGAAGAACCTGAAGAACCAGAAGAACCTGAAGAAGAACCAGAAGAACCTGAAGAACCAGAAGAACCTGAAGAACCAGAAGAACCTGAAGAAGAAGAACCTGAAGAAGAGCCTGAAGAACCAGAAGAACCTGAAGAACCAGA
>DAOWHW010000032.1 GCA_030641225.1 archaeon
ATATTCCTGCTTTTGCAAGTCTCATTAATTTTTTACTCTCTCCAGCACTGATTGTTTTATTTAATTTTAAATTTTTAATGTAAGAACGCAGATTTCTTATCCTTATCATATATTCTTTTTTTCTTTTTTTAACAATTTTTTTCTTTTTTCCTGCTCCTCTTCTTCTGCCTTCTTTTTTCTTTTTTGTCTTTTTTTTCCAGCTCTTCTTTTAACTCCTTTAACAGGTTTTTTCTTTATGACTTTTTCCTTAATCAACTCTTTTACATCCTCTCTTGTAATAGCTTCTCTTATTTCACTAATTCTAGTTGGATCAAACCAGACCTTATTTAATCCTACCTTTAGTACAGACGCTGCAATTCTTTTTTGTAGTTGTAATGTTTTCATTTTACTTCTGGTTTTTCCTTATCTTTTACTTTTGGTTTTTCTTTTTTCATTTCTTTTTCTTTTTCCTTCTCTATCTTCATTTCTTTTTCTTTTGATGTTTCTTCCTTTTTTTCTTGTTTTTTCTCTTTTTCTTTTGATTTTTCTTTCTTCTTTTCCAGTTCTTTCTTTTCTTTTTCAATTTTTTTAAGAAAAGTTTTGATATTGAGATTATAAATATCGAGTTTTTGTTTCATGGCTTCTTTAGCTATCTCTATTTTCTTTTTTTTACCTACCTTTCCAATTATTATAATTTCATTTTTCTCAATATTTTTTAGCTCTCCTACAGAATAAATTAATCTTGATTGCAAGCCTTTTATTGTCGCTTTAATTTTTCTTTCTGTGCCATAACCTATAGATGGTTTTTTTCCATAACCTCTTCTTTTTAATCTTATTTTACTATGTCTACCTCTTGCCCTTCTCCATTTCTGTTTCTTTTTTCTCCTTTTTCCCAATCGTGATTTCTTGAATGTATCCTTTCTTACAAATCTGGGTTTTTTCTTTTTTTCACTCATTTTAATTTTAATTTTGGTCTTCCTTTCTCTTTTTTAATTATCCAGATTCCATCTTGAAAAATCCTTCTATCACGTTTTTTGATTTTAGTTGCAATTTCAATATTTGCAGCTTGTTGTCCAGCTGATTCTTTGTTTATGGAACTCACAGTTATTATATCACTTTCTATTTTCACATCTACATCAGGCATTAATTTAACAGTTCTTTCTTTATTTTCCCCAAGAAAATTTTTAATGATTAAAAGATTTTTTTCTTTATCAACTTTAACAGTTATTGGAAAATGCACTGAACATATCTGTAATTTATATTTAAAGCCATCATTTACACCCCTAATCATATTACTAATGTGGCTTGCTATAGTAATCACCATCTTTTTATCTTTTTTTGTAGCTTTTTCATGCTCAACTATTATTTCATCATTTTCCTTTTTTATCTTAATATCTTTAACTTTAATTTTTTTTTCTGTACTGCCTAATGATCCCTTGACTATTATTTTTGGTAATTCAATTTTTACTTCTGTTTTTTCAGGAATCTTAATTTTTTTTGTAATTTTTTTTCTCATTTTCATTTTATTCTTTAATAACAATAAGCAACTAAACTACCACCAATATTCTGCTCCATTGCTTCATTATGGGTCATTAAACCTTTATTTGTAGAAACAATGATAATACCAAAACCTCTTGCTGGTAAATATCTTTTGATATATTTGCTAAATTCATTTTTTTTAACAAAAAATCTTGGTTTGATTGCTCCACATTTATTTATCTTTTTAATTTTAATCAAGACTATCTTAAATCTATCCTCTTCTATTTTGTAGTCTTCAATATAATCATTATTTTTCAATATTTTTAATACTGCTAACATTAGATTAGACACAGGCATTATGGCAGTCTCTTTTTTTCCAGCCTTTTTACAATTCATTAAATCATTCAACATACTTGAAAGCCAATCTCTTACTACCATTTTACTATTATCTTACATATATTATTTACATATACTTTTTGAAGCCTATTTCTTTAGCTATTTCTCTAAAACACTGTCTACAAAGATGTAAGCCATATGTTTTGATATGGGCCCCATATCTCCCACATCTTACACATCTAAAAGCAGCAATCCCAGATTTTCGTTCTTTTGGCTTGCAGAACTTAAGGAATCTTGCTTTTACTGCAGGTTTGCTTTCTAATTGTTTCAGTATTTTTTTCCAGTCACTTGCTGTCATTCTTATTTTTCAGTTTAATTTATTTTTCAAGATTTAGTGTAAAATTTTGTTTGAAAAATTCAATAGTTTCAGCCCTTGTAATTATATGAGGCTTTCCTATCTTGGTTCTTGCTTTTTTTCTTTGTGTAATTCTAAATCCTGGTCTTTTTATTTTCACAACAACATCAAAACCTATTATTCCTATTTCTCTTTGGTAAGGAATAGAAGCAATTTCAATATACTCTTTTACCCCAAAACTTAAAAATCCAGGATTAAATTGTTTCTCTTTAAGCTCGCTTATTCCAGTGAGTAAGATATTTAATAATTCTATAGTATTTTTCCTGATAGTTACTTTACACCCAATTGGTAAACCTGGCCTTATTTTAAATGCCGGAATTCTTTTTTTTGCTAGAGTTTTCACTGGTTTTGCTTTTGTAATTAATTTCAATAATTTGATACATCTTTCTAGCTTTGCTGGATCTGCTGTTGAGCAGTGTAATGTTATACTATCTATAGTGATTTCTTTCATGCTCTTCATTTTATTTTTTTAATTCCTTTTCATCTATGACAAAGATATTTTCTTTTGAAATTTTGAAAATTTTATCTTTAATTTTCACAGAAATTCTCTCATCTATTTCAGAAATTTTTCCTGTATAACCTATATGTTTGCCACCAATAATTAAAACAGAGCTTCCCTCACTCAATTTTAGATAATCAATAATCTTATTTGTTTTAAAATCGAGAATTAAACTATCTCCAACTCTAAGATCTTTTTTCTTTTCTTTTTCTAGTATAAAGTTTTTACCATCATATAGATTAATTTGAAATTTATTTCCTTTTAGAATCTTCTTACCTATTATTTTACAGATTTTTTTAGAGGCCTTATCTTTGCTTATTTCTTGAATTTTAAGTTTACCCTTTTTTGTTAGATAGATACTAAAAGCTTTTTCAAGTTTTTTAATATAAATTCTATCAAAAAGACCAACATTAAATTTTTCATCTTTTACTGCGCGATTATCAATTAGAATTAAATGATTATTTAGGAGTTTTTTAACTTCTCGTTTTGTTAGAGCCTCTTTTATTATATCTCTAACTATTACTAATAAAGGAATAGAAATTCTTGATGGATGTGCGCCCCTTCCCCTAACAATAAATTTCTTTTCTTTTTTTGGTATTGGCCAACTCCTTGGCATAGCTATTCTTTTAAGATGCATTTTATTTCTTTTCTCCTTTCTTATTTAATTTTGTAGTTCTTTTTTTATCTTCTAAATTAAGATCTATAATAGTCAGATTCGAGGGATGGAATGAAACATTAACTTTTGTTCCATCTTTTTTTGTTCTCTGAATTCCTTCAATATAAACTATCATCTTTTTTGTATCAACTTGTGAAATTTTCCCTTGTTTTTTCTTGAATACTCCTTTCATAATCTTAACTTTATCATCCTTTCTTACTGGAATTGCTTTTCTTTGATACTTTTTTTTGAGTTCTTTTGAAAGACGTGCTGCTAACATTTTATGTTTTATGTGTAATGGAGCTCTAGCTTTGTATTTTCTTTGTTTTCGTGGCTGTTTTGATGCCACCCATTTAGTTGAAAATTTTTGTTTCATTTTTTTATTTAAACAATTAAGTTTGCTATTCTCGCCACAAAATGCCATCTATCTGCAGCTTCTCTAGCAATTGGTCCCTTAATTTGAGTCCCTTTAGGATTTCCTTCTTTATCTTTAAGCATAACAACAGCATTATCAGCAAAACTAATGCGTTCGCCCGTATTTCTTCTATATTCTTTTCTTTGCCTTACTACTACAGCAAAAAAAACTTGTTTACGTACTTCAGGAGTACCCTTTCTAACACTTACTTTTATAAGATGTGCTACACCACAGGCTAACTGTCTGCCTTTACGGCCCTTTCCTCTCTTTATTCCAACAACCCTTACAATTTTTGCTCCACTATTATCAGCAACATTCATCAAACTTCCGATATTTATTCCTTTTACAATTCGTGCAGATACGGCTTTCATTTTTTCACTCCCTCTTCTATTTTTTCAATTACAGCAAAATGTATAATTTTGCTTAGAGGCCTACATTCTCCTATTTTTATTATGTCTCCAATCTTTATTTTATCAATTAAACATTTAGGCAAATAAGCATGTAATTTAGTAGAGGCTTTGGAAAAACGTTCATATTTTTTAATATAAATAAGCCTCTCAAACTCAATCATTACTCTCTGACCAATAATTTTTTTAACTCTTCCTCTAAAATACCTTCCATGAATACTTAATTGTCCATGAATTGGACATTTTTTATCTGTACACTTTACACTAACTTTTCCTTTATTCTCAAATTTTTTCTTTTTTTGCTTATTATATTTTTCTTTCATTTTCTATTCTAAATTTGATCTGATCTTTAATCAATTTTTTTATTCCTTTATTTGTTTCAATTACAAGCAAGTTTTTTGTTTCATCAATTACTTGGCCTTCCATTCCTTTAAGGGTCTTGTTTTTTGCATTTGTTATTTTTATTCTTTTGCCTATTACTAACTGCTTTACTCTTTCCATTTTTCTTTTTCTTACTTGTTTCTTGCCTGTATTTGTATTTTCTTTATTCTTTGTTTTTACTCTATGTTCTCTTCATCAAATCCTAGTTCAATCAGTTTTTGCTTTACGCTCTTAACATGGTTTCCTTGTAATTCAATTATGTTATTTTTTACTGTTCCTCCACAAGCTAATTCTGCTTTTAGTTTCTTTGCAATCTCTTTAGTATCACTTTCAATTCCTAAAACCATTGTAACTATTTTTCCAAATCTTCTCTTTGTTGTTTTAATTTTTATTTTTTGTTTTGTTTTTGCCAGTTCTTTACAAATACACGCTTCTTTAGGTAAGCCACACTTTGGGCATATATCCATCTTATTCTTTAATTTGATTTAACCGAGTATTAATTCTCGCTATTACACGTTTTATTTCTTTTGATTTTCTGGTGCCAGCAGTTGCCTGACCTTTTTGTATTTTTAATTTTAATAATTCGAGCTCAAGCTCACTTATTTTATTTAATAATTCTTTTTTATTCATACTTAGTATTTCTCTATTTCTTAGTATTGTCATTTTCTTTTCCTTTTTTGCTTTCTTTTCTCTTCTTTGTTTTTCTTGTCTTTTTCTTTTTTCCTTTTTCCTTTTTTTTCTTTTCTTCTTTCTTTTTTTCTTTCTCCTTCTTTTCCTTTTCTTTTGGTTTCTCTTCTTTCTTCTTTTCTTTTTCTTCCTTTTTTTCTTCAATGTCAAACATTATTTGCTCCTCTGTGATCTTTTTATTTATTCCTATTTGGTCAGGGATTTTTGTATCCTTTGGAACTATAGCAACTTTAATCCCAACCACCCCTGGCTTTGTAAATGCCTTTGCTGTAGCTCTCCTGACTATCTCTGAACTTGCGCCAGTTTTATTTAAATAACCAAATGCAAAACGCCAACTCTTGGCTCTTTCACTTGGGAGTCTCCCATTAAGCCTAATCTCAGCACCAAGAGCTCCTGCTTTGATGATTCTGTCAAGTTCTCTATAAGCTATTAATTTGAAACTTAAATGTCCAAATCTTTCAAGTGATAATGCAATATTATCAGCGACTGTCTGTGCATCAAATATTGGATTTTGAATCTCAGCAACCTCTATTTGTGGATTCTCAAGTTTGAATTTTTTCTTTAATATCTCATTTATTTGTCTGATAATTTCTCCACCACGACCAATTACAAGACCTGGTTTTGAAGTTATAAGAATTATCTTTTCCCCTACAGGCGTACGTTCAATCCTAACTTCACTTAATTTTCCTTTTCCAATTTTCTTTCTTATAAATTCTTTTATTTCAAATTGCTGTTTTTTTGCTTCAATAAATTTTTTCTCAATCATTTCCCCTCATCCCTCTTTTCCTTATCTTTTACTTCTTCTTTTTCCTTATTTTTTACTTTTGGTTTTTCTTTTTCTTTTTCCTTCTCCATCTTCATTTCTTTTTCTTTTGGTTTTTCTTCTTTCCTCTCTTCTTTTTTTTCTTCTTTCTTTTCTTCTTTCTCCTTCTTTTCTTTTTCTCCCCTCTTTTTGATTTCTATTTTTATTCCTTGTGTTTCAAGTTCTATATGCGATCTTTTGAAATGTTTTCTTCCAAAAGCAATTCTTGTTCCTCTAGATGGTCTTGCAGCTTTATTTGCTATCGCTTTTGTGATAATAAGGGAATCTATATCCAATCCCTTTATTGTTGTATTTGCAATTAAATTTCTTAATAATTTGATAAAGACTTTTGATGCCCTTATAGGATATTTTCCAGAGGGTTTTCCTTTTGGCATATTGGGTTTATGAGGAATTTCTCCTTTCATTGGAACAGCAATCTTTTTCTTTAATACCTGCTCAAGAAGAGTAATGGCTTCTTGTGGTTTTTTTCCTTTAATGAAAGAACATATAGCCACAGCATATTTAGTGCTGATAGGAAGATCTTTTCCTTTAGCAATACCTATTAGATTCTTCTCTTTCTTTTTTTTCTTTTCTTCTTTCTTCTTTTCTTGTTTTGTTTTTTGTTCTTGTTTTTTTTCTGCCATTTTATTTATTTTTATTTAACTGAAAGGAAGGCTGAGCTTCTTGTAGCACCTATACCTGGTGTCCCATGTTCAACTTTTCTTCTTGTGTGAGCAAACTCACCAAGACGATGACCGACCATCTCCTCAACTATTTTAACAGATAGAAATTCTTTTCCATTATAAACATAGATAGTTAAACCAACCATCTTTGGTACAATTATCAAATTTCTTTGGTGTGTTCTAATATTTTTACCTTTGCTTAATTTTTTATTACATTGATTTAGAAATTTTTCAATCACTTCTACTTGTCTAAGTAAACATCTCCTTTTTTTAGAAGGTAAAAACTCTGAAAATTCTCTCAACTCTAAGTTTTTTAATTCTGAAATTGTTTTTCCTCTATAAGTAAATTATTTTACCATTTTCTATTTTATTTTTTCTTTCCTGTCCTTTTTGGTCTTAGAGTACCAACTTTCTTGCCAGGAGGAGCATTTCTTTTAGGAATTTTTGCTTTGATTCTTTTTCCTCGGCCAGAACCAAAAGGATGATCTACAACATTCATTTTCACAGCACTTGTTCTTGGATAGACACGAGCTCCTGTTGCTTTTTTCATGTAAAACTTTTTTCCAGCTTTAAGAAGGGGTTTTTCATGTCTACCTGATGCAGCCACAATTCCTATTGTGGCCCTGACATTAGGAGAAAAAAGTTTTTCTTTTTTAGAGGGCAATTGAACATAAACACCCTTAACACTTTTTTTAATCACTCTAGCTGTTATACCACTTGTCCTAACTAGTTTTGGTCCTGCACCAGGAACAGTTTCAATATTAAATATCTCTGTTCCTATTGGAACTTTTGCAAGTGTAACAATATTGCCTAGAGCAATTTTTGCCTTTTTTCCTATCATTATTTCCTGCCCTTCATAAATATTCTCAGCAGCAATATTATAGAATACTTTTCCATCCAGCTTTATCTTTGCAATAGGTGTTTTATAACAAGCAACATTCATTAGTTTCTCAACTTTACCTATCCCTTCCTTCATAGGATAGCTAACACTAATTCTGAAAGCCTTTTTTCTTGTTCTATACCTAAGACTTCCCTTCCCTCTAGCTTGTTGTATTATTCTTTTTCCCATTTTCTTTTTAGATTATACCTAATTTAGTTGCGATATCAATCGCAGGTGTTTCTGGCTTAAGCTTGATAAATGCTATTTTTTTATTATTTCTTATTTGAACATTTACGCTTTTTACTTTTGATTTGAAATTTTTTGTGATTGCTTCTGCAATTTCTGCTTTTGTGGTTTTTCTATTAACTATAAAAGTAATTTGATTTTCAATCTCAATCATTTTTATTGCTTTTTCTGTTGTTAATGGACAAATCAATATTTTTTTCATTTTAACCATTTAATTTTATTTTTATTTTAACTCCTCTACAGCTTTTTCAGTCCAAATAGTAATTCTCCCAGGCTCTCCACCAGGAGCAAGAACCGAAATGTTTAATTGGCCAATTTTAAAGATATCTAAACCAAAATTCTTTAATTTAGTTGCTTTTTCTTTTTGTGAAATAACCAAGAGTACTCTTGATTCTTTTTTATATTTTCTGCCACGTCTTTTTCCTTTACCAGCTCTAACTTTCTTTTCTGATTTTATTTTTTTATTTAATAATTTTGAGAATAGTTTTATTATATCTTTAGATTTTTGATTAAGGATTGAAGAGTCTATTATAATTGGGAGATTAGGAGGAATCTTTAGTGTTTTGTACTTTTTTTTGATAGCCTCTTTTGAAGCAGTAGCTGCAATTGCTCCCTTAATTGCAAATTTTCTTTCTTTATCATTAATTTTAATTTTTCTTTTTATTGGTTTTGGAGGATGTGCAGCCCTACCACCAACTGTTCCAGGAATAAAAGCACCTCTCCAATAAAAACTCTCCCCTCTTCTTGTCATAACTTTTCTTGGAACTCTGGAGACACCATGACCATAAAGTGTCTTATATTTATGTCTTCTATGACTTTGTTTACTGCTTGCAGCTTGCTTTCCTGCAATAACATAAGTACCATAAGGTTGCTGTTTTTTTGTACACTCAAAAACTTTAGTAATCACATCATTTCTAATAGCAGAATTAAAAACTGATGGCAGAACTATCTCTTTAGTTTTGTTTCCTTCAAATCCTATCACAATAGCTTTTACCATTTTATATTTATCTCAATAATTTAACAATTTCAAAATTTTTTTTAGCGATTTTTTTTGTTTCACGTAATGGTGCTGTAAGCAAAAACTGTCTTTTAGAAGGTCCTTGAATAGAACCTCTTAACAGAATGTAAGATGTTTTTATCTTATGATGATGAGGCAGGCCAAAAGCCAAATCCTTAGCTAATCCAACATCAATTATCTTAAAATTATAATGAACTCTAGTAAAGAAACCATACTGGCCGGCCATAGCTACCCTGAATGTAACTCTTGAAGGTCTCCATGGTCCAAGAGTCCCTGGCCGTCTTCTACCTTTTTCAGATTTATGTTGTTTTAAACCAATTCCAAATCTCTTGACAGGACCTGTAAAACCATGGGCTTTTGTTACTCCCCTAACATCAACTATCTGGCCTTTTTCAAAAAATTCTTCTATTTTGATTTCTTTATTAATATGTTCTTTAATAAACTTAAATTTATCAGAAATATTCCCACCTAAGCCTATTTCAATAATGTCAGGAGTTTTTTTGATTCCTGTTTGTTTTACAACAGAATAAACAATAATACGAATATCATCAAAATCATCTAAATTTTTCTCAATTTCAGAAAGCTTTGCAGAAATATCTTTTTTTTGTTTTGATATTTTGATTTTTCTTTTTAACTCTTTATCTATATTTTCATTTAAAATGCCAATAACCACCTTATTATCTTTATAGAATCTTATTGCGAGAATTTTCATAGAAGGACATTCAATTAAGGTTGAGGGAATTATAATCTGTTTTCCTTTAGTCAGAGAATTTGGTGTTAAATCTTTAGCAAGAACTCGTAACATCCCAATCTTATAGCCAATAAAGCCAAGAATTCTATTCTCTTGTTCTTTTTTATACAAGGCTTTCCAGTTTACACTAGGCAGAATCTTATTTGCTCGTTTTCTGGGCCAAAATTGTAGTGACCCTGCTCTTGGTTTGTGTTTTTTTGGCATTTCTTACACTAAGGTTTATGTTTATTATCATTCTACCCGATGACCTCAAGGAACCAATGAAATTAGTTCCTATAAAAATTATCCGTCGAGGCTTTATAAAGTTTACGAAACTTTATAATTATTATTTTTCTTTCTTATTCTTTTCTTCTTCTCCTTTTAGGCCTCTTTTTTCATGAGAAAGCTAGGCTTCAAAATCTTTTTCTTTAATAAATTCTTTTTTATCTATAATAGCTTTTCTTATTATTTTACCTATTTTTTTTGCCCCTAATCTTATTTTTTCATAATCATCTTGTTTTTCAAGCTCTTTTGGAATTTTTATATCATTGATTATATACGTATGTTCTATATGAGCTTTTTTTATTTCAGAAGGAAAGTCAAATAAAAATTCATTATGAACTTGGGGCCAGTATCTGGCATCTAGAGTTAGTTTACAAAATTTATCATTAACTTTTGTCTTGCTCTTTCCTGGTTTTGGAATCTTTTTCTTAGTTTTTAATTCTATGCTGTTGTCTTGAGATAGGCAATCAAAGAGAGCGTAATAAGATTCTGATGCAAAGTTTTTGAGCTCTTCACTACTGATTTCTTTTTCTATCTTGTATTCATAAAATCCTTTCTTCTTTTTTCCATCTATTCCTGAAATCTGGTTCTTGGTAAGAAGAATTCCTTGGACCTTGAATTTTGTGGCAAGAGAGGTTATGAAGATTATTAAATCAGTGGCGAGTTCAAAGGATGTTGTAATTTTTATTTTTTGGCCTTTTTTTATGTTAATTATTGCTTTATTTTCATATTGACCTTTACTAAATCTTATAAATTGTTTGTGAACAGATTCATCTATTTGATTTTGGAATATTTTTTTTATAAACATTTTATTAGTATATTATTTAATGGGCCTGAGAGGACTCGAACCTCCGAACTTCTCCGTGTAAGGGAGACGTCATAGCCACTAGACCACAGGCCCACTATAACTATTTAAGTGTAAAACTTTAAAAAGCTTTTCTCCTTTATTTCGAATGAAAATGGCTAAAAAAACAGAGAAGAAAGGCATAGAAAACATGGAAAAAATGGAAAAATATGATCCTATTAAAAGTATTGGGGAAATGGAAAAACAGATTCCTGAAAAAGTAAAAAAAGAAATAGAAAAAGTTAGAAATAAATTAAAAGAATTTAAGAAGGCAATTTTAAAGAAATTTCCTTATATTCAGGCCATAGGCATCTTGCCTCCTTTAGCCTCAAAAATAATTGAGGAAGAAGAAGAAATAGAGAAACAAAAAGATGAAAAATTAATCCATGTTATAATTATTGTTCCTGACGAAAAGGACAAGGAACTTAATAAATTAATGATTGAGGGAATAAAATATGTTCAGGGTATCAAACCAAAAATTTGGCTCCACATTAAAACTACCAAGCAGTTATGGGAATTAGGTTTAGATGCTAAATATGCTTTTATAGAGGCAATAGCAATGTCTCTTCCTTTATATGATAAAGGAATTCTTGGAGCATTGCGTGTTACTTCAGTCCATAAAACATTAACACTAAAAAAATTTGAAAGATATGTTGTTAGTTATGTTGTTACTGGCTCTTTAGTAAGGGGACAGGCAATAAAAACAAGTGATGTAGATGTTTTTATTGTTATTGATGATACTGATGTAAAACGTATGAGCAGATATGAATTAAGGGAAAAATTAAGAGCTATTATTTATGCATATGCTATTGAAGCTAGTGAAATAGCTGGAGTGAAAAATAAACTTAGTCCTCAAATTTATATTTTAACTGAATTTTGGGAAGCAGTAAAAGATGCGCATCCTGTAATTTTTACCATGATTAGAGATGGAATTCCCCTTTATGATCGTGGGGCATTTATGCCATGGAAACTATTGCTTCAAATGGGAAAAATTAAACCAAGTCCAGAGGCCATAGATATGTTTATGAGTCTTGGAGAGAGAGTTGCTAAAACTGTTCAAAGAAAATTGAATGACATAGTAACTGAGGATATTTATTGGGGTGTCATAACACCAAGTCAGGCAGTATTGATGTTATATGGTATAGCACCTCCAGTCCCTAAAGAAACAGCAAATTTAATGAAGGAAATTTTTGTGAAAAGGGAGAAAATTCTTGAACAGAAATATGTAGATATCTTGCGTAAAATAGTAATAATTTATAAAAAATATGAACATGAAAAGATCAAGACAATTTCTGGAAAAGAGATAGATAAACTTCTGGAGCAATCTTCAGACTATATAAAGAGACTTAAAGATTTGATGGATCAGATAGAAAAGAAAGCAAGAGAGAGGGAGATTCTACAAATTTATGAAACTATTTTTAATCTTCTTGAAGGCATTTTTGGTAAAGCAAAAGAAACAATTTTAATGAAAAAATTTGAGGAAGAATTAATCAAAAAAACGAAATTACCTCAAAGAAGTCTAAGATTATTGAAAAAAATTGTTGATGCAAAGAAAAAATATCAAAAAGGAAAACTCTCAAAACAAGATCTTGGAGAAGTGAGAAAAGTAGCTCATGAGCTGACCTCGCAGCTTTTAGAATATACTCAAAGACGTGAGCTTTTGATACTTGAAAGAAATAAAATTAGTTTATTATATAAAACAAAAAAAGCTGGAAAAGAAATAAAAAAGAGAGGAGAAGTTTTATTGTTCAAAGATGCAATTTTTATAATTCCTGATATAACCTCAGACACAATTAAAAAATTTAGTAAAGATAAAATGTCAGAAAGTAGCAAAGAAGAAATTAAAAAATATATATCTAAAAAAGAACCTGTTGAAAAAAGAATTTCTCCAGAACTTTTATCAGGATTAAGAAAACTCTTTGGAGATTTTGAATTAATTTTTTAAAATGAAAGCTTTTGTTATTAATTTTAGACGTGGTAGGCATACATATAAGCCAAGACAATTCATTATTCAAATTCAGAAGGTTGAGACTAAAAAAACTGCAGAAAAATATTTAGGTAAGCAATTAAAATGGGAAAGTCCTGCAGGAAAAATTATTATTGGCAAGATAACTGCCTTACATGGTAATAAAGGCCTTCTTAGAGCTATTTTTGAAAAAGGCTTGCCTGGACAGGCAATAAATTCAGAAGTTGAAATTAAATAAAAAATAAAAGAAAATAAAGAATAAAAATTAAATAAATTTTACTCGCTTTCTTCTTTCTTTTCTTCTTCTTTGTTTTCTTCACTCTCTTCACTTTTCTCACTTTCTTCTTCACTTGTTTCTTCCTGCTCTTCTGGCTGTTCTTCTGTTTCTTCTTCCTTACTTTCTTCTTCTGTTTCTTCTTTCTTTTCTTCTTCTTTGTTTTCTTCTTCTCCTTCCATTTTTTAACCTCCAAAATTTATGTTTAAAAGTTTAGAATAAAAATTAATCTAGTTTTTGTTTCTTATCTAAAGTTTTGATTTTTTTATTATTTAAACTTTTCTACTTTTATAAAATTCCAATATTATAAAACGAAAATCTTTAAAACCCATTTTTCTTTGACTTGAGATGAAGCTCAAATTACTTGTAGATGGAGGAGAAATGAAGCCTGGCCCAGCTATTAGCCAAAAACTTGGTCCCCTTGGAATTAATTTAGGTAAAGTTATAAGCGAAGTTAATAAAGCAACTACAGAATTTAAAGGCATTAAAGTTCCTGTAACACTTGATATAGATACTAAAACAAAGGATTTTACAATCAGTGTTTCAACACCTCCAACAAATGAATTATTAAAGAAAGAGTTTGGCCTTAAAAAAGGCTCTTCAAAGCCTGACAAGATTAAAGTAGCTAATGCTGCTCTTGAGCAAATAATTAAAATAGCTAAAATAAAGCAAAAAGATATGTTTGTTGATTCTCTTAAAACTGCAGTAAAATCTGTCATAGGATCTTGTGTTAGTAATGGAATTCTTGTAGAGAGTAAAGATCCTAAAATTGTTCTTGAAGAAATTGATTCTGGAACATATGATAAACTAATATCTGAAGGTAAAGAAATAGCAGACAAAGAAAAATTAGACAAGCTGACTTCTGATTTTGAAGAAATTAAGAAAACTCAAGAAGCATTAATTAAGGAGATGGAGAAAGAGAAAGAGGAAGCTGCTGCCACCGAAGTTGCTCCTACTGGTGTTGCTGCTCCTGAAGCAGAGGCTGAAACTGCTCCAACAGAAACAAAACCTGGCAGAGAAAAAAAGCCTGAGGAAAAGAAGAAGGAAGAAAAGAAAAAATAAACAATGAGCAACATTTAAATATAAAACAGCTCCTTTTTACATTAGGGGCTGTGGTGTAGTTTGGTTTAGCATTAGAGGTTTGGGACCTCTCGACCCCGGTTCAAATCCGGGCAGCCCCACTTCATTCAAGAAAAAATGGCAACAAAAAAAACAAAATCAACAGCACGTTTTGGACCACGGTATGGCGCTGTTGTTAAAGAAAGGGTCAGAAAAATAGAAACAAAACAGAGAAAAAAACAGAAATGCCCTTATTGCAAAAAACAATCTGTCAAGAGACTCTCAAAAGGATTATGGTTATGTGGATCTTGTAAGAAAAAATTTACTTCCCAAGCTTATTATATTAAATAATTAAATAATTAATAAACATTTATAAATTAAAAAACTGATAATAAAAGATGGCAACATATAAATGTTTTTTTTGTGGCAAGACAATTTCAATTAAAGCTTTAAAAGAGAGATTTACCTGCCCTTATTGTGGTTCTAAAGTCTTTTTTAAACAAAGAGTTGCTGTAAAGAAAGTTAAAGCAATATAAGTTTGAAAATGATAAAAAAAGAAAAAGAAAAAGAAAAACAAGAGGCTAGTTTAGCACAACTACAATTAGCTGAACAAAATATCCAGAATTTACTTTTACAAAAACAAATGTTTCAATTTGAATTGATTGAACTAAATAATGCTCTTGAAGAACTAAAAAAGAGCAAAGAAGGAGATGTTTTCAAAATTATTGGTTCATTAATGTTTAAATCCAACAATGCTGATTTAAAAAAAGATCTTGAAAAAAAGAGAGATATTATGAATCTAAGGATTAAAGCAATTGAAAAACAAGAAGAAGACTTCAAAAACAGACTTCTTCAGACAAGAGAAGAGCTTTTAAGAGGTATGAAGGGCTCTAAAAACATTAAAAAATAACATCAAAAAATTTATAAAGTAGAGAAATTTTGATAATTAAGATAATGTAAAATGGGATTTGGATTTTTTAAAAGACGAGAGGAAACACCACAATCTCCTGAATATATAGAAGTTGATATAGGCAAGGAACAGAAGAAAGTTAAGATTGTTGTTAGACCTTTTGTTCTAAAATCATTTGATGATGTTAATAGAATTTTAGAAATTTTAAGAGTGGGCTATACAGTGGCTTTAATTGATATTAAACCTCTAAAACAAAAGGATCTTGTAGAATTAAAAAGAGCAATTTCAAAATTAAAGAAGACAGTAGAGGCCTTAGAGGGAAGTATTGCTGGTTTTGGGGAAAATACTATTGTTGCAACACCTTCTTTTGTTGATATTTATAGAGGGGAAAGTGTAGGAAAAGTAGAAAAAATTTAAATGAGAGAATGAGAGTTCTATTCGTGCCTGCTAAATATAAAGGTTCTTTTTCTCTAAAAAATATTCAAATAAAAAACTTGCCAAAAATTATAGGTTTAGTCACAACAATCCAACACATAGATTCTATAAATAAAATAAAAGACTATCTAAAAAATAATAATAAAAAAATAATAATAGGAAAAAGTAAAACCCTACATTATGGACAGATTCTTGGTTGTGATGTAAGTGCAGCCACCTCAATCCAAAACAAGATTCAAGCTTTCCTATACATTGGCTCAGGAAAATTCCATCCTTTCCAGATTGCAATGGCAACAAATAAACCAATATTTATTTTCAATCCACTTACAGAACAATTTAAATTACTAGAAAAAGAAAAAATTCAAAAATTCAAAAACAGAAGGAAAGGTCAAAAACTAAAATTTTTATCATCTAATATTTTTGGAATTCTTGTCTCAACAAAACCAGGCCAGAATAAGCTTAAGGAAGCTTTACAATTAAAAAAGAAACTTGAAAAGCAAAAAAAGGAAGTTTACATATTTACTTTCGATACTTTAGATATAAATCAACTTGAAAATTTTCCTGATATAGAATGTTGGATTAACACAGCATGTCCTGGTTTAAGTCTTGAGAATCCTTTTGTTTGGATAGGTGATATAAAAATATAAACGCCGGGACTGTGCCATCAGCTAGGATTTCAAAGCATAGATTTTTTTATTTTATTATCGAGCCATAAAGACTTTTAATATCCCTTCTACAACATCTGTAGTTATTCTCATTCTTTCTAAATTCCCTTCTTTTCTTGCATTTTCCATGTTCTTTCCTGCTCGTTTTAGTAACTTCATCTCTTCTGAGACATCTACTTTTTTATAATGTCCTTCTGGCTTTAATATATACGTATACATATTGTGTGACATTCTTGTTTTAAATAGCCAAAGTTTATATATTCTTTGTCAGAAACGCCGGGACTGGGACTCGAACCCAGACGCCCTTACAGGCACGGCTTTCCAGGCCGTTACGATACCATTACGTGATCCCGGCATGGAAATTAGAATTAATGGGCTTTAAAATAGTTTTCTAAGAATTCTTCAATGATTTTTATTGTTAGGTCTCCAACCTCTTTTTTAGGTTTTGTAGAGTCTATAATTTTTACTCTATCTTGATATTTATCAGCAACATATTGATAACCTTCCCAGACTCTCTGATGAAAATCTTTTGTTCCTTTATCAAAATCTGTTAATTTCTTATTCTTGTCTTCTGCCATTCTTTTAAGAGCAATATCAACTGGTAAATCATATAAAAGAGTTAAATCAGGTTCAGTTCCTTGTAAAACATTGCCATTATCATAAAGAATAGTATCTATTGGTATTCCATTTCCAAAACCCTGAAAAGCAATAGTTGAATCATAAAAACGATCAAGGAAAACAATTTTTCCTTCTTTCAAATTTGGAACTAAATATTTATCAACAAGCTGTGCTCTTGAAGCTACAAATAAATAAAATTCAGTCCAGTTACTATTTTCTTTTCTATGATATAACAACATTTCTCTTATTTCCTCACAAATATCTTCTAAGTTTTTTATTGATCCAGGATCTCTAAAACGTACAAGCATGTTGGGATATTTTTTACTAAAATATTCAAATGCATTATCAAAGGCTGTTGTTTTTCCACTACCATCAAGCCCCTCAGCTGTGATTAAAACTCCTGGATAACCTGACATTTTTATTATTCGTAAACCTCTTTTTTTATTTCATCAAATTTATCTTTTCCGCCAAGCAGAATTGTTGTTATTGGTGCAATATCTTTGGCACTATTGACTACCCTTGTAGCTAAATCTTTTATGTGCCACTGCGCATGTTTATCCTCTCTTAATCGTGAAAAATGATATAATTCTCTAAAATTCATTTCAACAAAAACTCTCCTTTTATGTGCATTAGTAATAACATAAGGGGCATTAGGATCTTGTTCATATAACATTTTTTGATAAAGATTTGAAGACTGTTTTATTAATGATATATATCTACTGTTCATATCAGCGTCTTTGATGGACTGAGGGATAGTATAACCAAGTTCAGGAAGATATTTCTGTGTGATTAGAGTCATCATTCTATGTCTTTTTAATTGAGCAAAACAAGAAGCTGAAATTGGGGCTGAAAATCTTAAATAAGCTGTTTCAAAAGCTCTTGGGGCATCATGCCATAATTCCATATGTTTTAGAGCTATTTTAACTGCTTCTTTCTTTTCTTCCAAACTCATTTTGTTCACTAGATTTGAACAATCATTATAATCTAAATCCATTTCCTTAAACATCATAGCTTCTAGAATCTTATTATCTGCTTCTCTATCAATACTTACCAAAAGATTCTTTCTTCTTCTATTTTGATAATATTTTTTAAAAATATTTTTGAAATATTCTTCTAATTCTTTATTTTTCTGATAATAAGGATCTTTTTGAGTGTGTTTTATTAGATGTTCAGCTTCAGGAACTTTATTTTTAGTCTCATTTTCTAAAAATTCACCAGCTTTAACTAGTTCTTCAAATTCATCTGATTTCATTCTTTGAATCATATATTCTAATTCACGTCCATTAACTGTAAAATTGAGTGGCCCTAAAAAACATAACATTAAAATCATTCTAGCATCTTCCTTTGCAATACCTTTTTCTAAAGCATCTTTGTAAGCATAAATTTGTTTTTCTGCAAGATTTTCAATCTCGGAACTATATGAACTTTCTGGAATAAAAAAAGCATTTGAATCAACTTCAGTAAATCTTTGAGATTTTTCAGTATAGCTCGCAAGCCTGAATTTTTCAAACTTCTCAATCGCAATTCTTGTTAATATAATATCAAAATTAAAATTCATGTGTTCAACAATTGATTTATGGCCCATTTTTACTAACTTTTCATCTAAATTAACCATTTTCTCAAGATCTCTATATTTCTCTCTCAAATCTCTAAAATTTTTTTCTTGATGACTAATTCCTGCACAAGCAGTAGAAATAACTACTGGGGAAATTTTTTGTAATAGCTTATCAATTTCTTTACCTTCTAGTCCTATACTAAATTTTAATTCTTCTTTTAGCTTTTCTGCATCAATATTCCATCCATACAGATTCACATAAGGCGCAAACATTTTTTATCTTCCATCTTACCCTTCTAATTTTAGATAGTATTTCTTTTCCCATTTAATATAAGCATAAATAGCCTCAAATTCTTTATCCCAATTTTTTAATTCTTTTAAATAAACTACTGCAGCATCCATTTTTGTAAATGTTCTTTTTGCAGAAGCTACCAAAATAGGATGAGGGAACATCATTTCATCAATATAAATTGTTGGAATATTTTTCTTACTTACAGCATTCACACCACAAGCAATTCCGTGTTCCCAAGCTGCACCAATATATTCTCCTACAGGCGGTCTATAAAGAACAATTCCATCAGATTTAATAACAGATTCAAGATCTTCCCTAGTAAAGAACATAGGACTCTGTTGATTATTAGTTCTTGGATCTATAAATTGATGATTTGGTACTTTTTCAATTAAAAAATCTCTCCAGTCTTTATAATTTTCATAAGGCAAAAAAGGTCCTGCAGTATAAAATTTCATTTTTCTTCAGCATAGGACAAAAAAATCAACAATATTTAAATAATATTATAGCTAAATATATCTAATAAAATGCAAATTATAGCTGATTTACATGTCCATAGTCGTTTTAGCAGAGCAACATCTCAGCAACTTAATATTGAAAATCTTGAAAAATGGGCAAAAATTAAAGGTGTTAGCTTGTTAGGAACAGGCGACTTTACACATCCAAAATGGTTTGCTGAATTGAAAGAGCATCTTAAAGATGATGGAACTGGAATTTTAAAAACATCAAGTGGCTTTCCCTTTATTCTTCAAACAGAAATCTCCTTGATGTATACTCAAGATAAAGGCAGAAGAATTCATCTTGTTCTTCTTGCTCCAAATTTTGATGTAGTTGAGCAAATAACTGAATATTTTAAAAAAATAGGAAGAGTGGATTATGATGGCAGGCCAATTTTTGGTAAAAGTATAATTGAAATTACTGAAAAACTTAAGGCTATTTCAAATGATATTGAAATTATTCCTGCTCATATCTGGACACCTTGGTTTGGTTTACTTGGTAGTAAATCTGGCTTTGATTCATTTGAAGAAGCATTTAAAGATCAACTCAAACATATTTATGCTCTTGAAACAGGCTTAAGTTCTGATCCTGCAATGAACTGGCGTCTTAGCAAGTTAGATAGATATACTATAGTCTCTTTTTCAGATCTACATTCATTTTGGCCTTGGAGAATTGGTAGAGAAGCTACGATTTTTGATCTACAAAAACTTACATATAAAAATCTTATCAAGGCAATACGAAAAAAGGAAGGCTATGCAGGGACGATTGAAGTAAATCCTGCATATGGCAAATATCATTTTGATGGCCATCGTTTTTGTAAATTTTCATGTTCACCAAAAGAAGCAATAGAAAACAAAAATATTTGTCCAGTCTGTCATAAACCATTAACAATTGGTGTAGAACATCGTGTTGAAGAACTTGCTGACAGGCCAGAGAATTACAAGCCAGAGAAAGCAGTTCCTTTCAAAATCCTATTGCCTTTACATGAGATTATTGCTAAAGTCCTAAACACCACGATGTCCACCAAGAGAGTTTGGCAAGAATATAATAAGTTAATAGATGCTTTTGATAATGAGTTTAATATTCTTTTAAATGTTCCATTTGAAGAACTTAGAAAAATCACGACTGAAAAGATTATTAATGCCATAAAAAAGAATCGTAAAGGCCAGATAAAAGTAAAACCAGGATTTGATGGTGAATATGGCCAGGCAATCATAGAGACAGAAAAACAAGAAAAGCTTTTTTAATCACTTTTTCTTCTTGCTTTTAGCCCCTATAGTTCAATGGATAGAATATAGGCTTGCGGAGCCTGTGATCGCGGTTCGAATCCGCGTGGGGGCATTTAAAGATGAAAAAATTATTTATTTTATTAATAGTTGTAGTAATAGTGTTTTTAATTTCAGGCTGTGAACTTGCTGGCAATGTTGTTTCAGAACAAAGGCTTCTAGAATCAGCAAAGGTTCTCGAGGTTATTGATGGAGATACACTAAAAGTTGAGATTGGTGGAACCGAAGAAATAATAAGACTTTTACATATTAATACTCCAGAGAAAGGTGAAAAGTGCTATGAAGAGGCTAGACAAAGACTTTCAGGTTTAGTAAAAAATAAAACTATATGGCTCGAGCGAGATATGCAAGGAACAGATAAATATGATCGTAAGCTATATTATATATTCTTTAATTATAATACTAATTCAGAAAATTATGATGATTTTGTTAATTTAATTCTTGTTGAAGAAGGACTTGCTTCTCTTCTAATCGTTGAGCCGAATATGAAATATAAACCCATTTTTGAAAAAGCAATCAAGGAGGCAGAAGGATGTCTTTTTGAGAAAAGTCCTTTTTACGGATGTTTTTCTATTAAGGAATTTCATTATGATGCTCAAGGAAATGACTGTGATAATGCAAATGATGAGTATGTTATTATTGAAAATAACTGTGAGACTATTAATTTAGATGATTGGACAATAAAAGATTCTGCTCGACATGTTTATAGATTTAGTGATTTTATTTTGGAGAAAAATTCTTTCTTTATTTTATATAGTGGTTCTGGTCAAAATACTGAAACAGATCTTTATTGGAATCGTAGTGGAAGCTGTCCTGTTGTTTGGAATAATAATCAAGATTCTTTATTTTTGAGAGATTCCGACGAGAATCTTGTTCTGTATTACAGTTACTAAAGATTTTTAAATTTTCTTTCCTTGATTATTCTGCCGGTGTAACTCAGTGGTAAGAGTGCTGCTCTCATAAGGCAGATGTCGGGAGTTCAAATCTCCTCACCGGCATACTGAACAAAACCTGTTCAAGCAAAAATTTTATAAGTTAGGTAGTCTCTTTTTTAATATGTTATATGAAAATAAAAGCGAGATTTTTTGCAAATCTATATTTTTAAACAATTTAGTATCAATCCTCCGTAATGATGCAAAGTTTAATCCTGAAATTAGAAGAAAGTCTCTAAACAAAGGTATAGATTATTTGACTTCAATAAAAAATGGTCTTCTTTTTATAAGAGGTGAAGATGTTGAAAATTGCTCTATAGCTTTTGCAGATTTTGATCTAGCAACAAGAATGTTTATGGATGCCAAATCTCTTGATGAATTCTATATGAAAATGGCAGGAGGGGGTGAAAACATAAAATCTTTTGAAGAATTCTATAGAAATGATTTTCCTAATAAGATCGATGGTTATATAGATATTTTACATAAAATTTCCTGTTCTGCTAATTGTTCAATTAAATCTGTCCCTAAAAAACAATTAAATAAAACACTTGATTTTCTGAGCAAACTTGGTATAGAATTCCATAATTATTTGATGAGCTTTTATTACAGATAAAATAAAAAATGAAAGATAAAAAATTCCCAATAATTTTTCTTATTTTGGCTCTAGTGGTTACTTTTGGATTCTTTTTAACTATCACCATGATTCCTACAATCACAGGGGCAGCAATTGGCAGCGCTTTTTCCGGCTGGACTATAATTTGGACAACCCTGATTATCATTTCTGTATTTGTAGGAATAGTTGTTCTACGCAAAGAAAAATAAAATTAAGAAAATATAAATAAAAAGAAAAAATAAAAAAGAAAAAAATAAAACTGGCTTTTTATTTCTTTGACAAAATTATGTCTATTGTTGAAACATTGACTTTCTTACCTTCTTTATTTTCAAATTCTTCACTATCGATTTTTATGTTTTTCACTTCAATTTCATGTTCTTTAAGGAAACGTTTTGTTGCAACTTCTGCTACATCAACTGCTCTTGCTATGAATTTACCTCTTGCTTTAATTGTAACTTCTTTTGCTCCCTTAGTTGTAAATTGCATCACTACTCCTGTTACATAATTCATAAAAGGTTTTCCACCAATGAAAACAATGTTTTCATCTGTTTTTGCTTTTTCAGCCATTTTTTTGACCTCCATTAAATTTTTGTTATTTGTTTGTTATCTGTTTTCTAAGCTAGGCTTAGTATAATTTATGATCTAAGTTTTTTGTTTTTCTTTTTTAATTAATCTTGTAATGTATCCAGCAACACTGTTTCTGGTTCTTTTATTTGTTTCAAGCATTTTGTCCAATATTTGTTTATTCTTCTCGAAATCATCTGTAAAAAAATTTGGATGTTGTTCTATGAGTTTTCTTGTTGTTCTCTTGATTGACAATGATTTCACTCGACCCATTCTAATAGTTTTTTCCCTTAGCTTTGCCCTTATATCTACCTCGGGCTTCCACCTTTTTAAGTTTTTCTATCACTATATTGTATTTTTCTGAATTTTTATAACCCTTAAGGACAGCACCCACATATTTTGGGGCCCTCTTAAAATGTTTTGACTCCAGAGCTTGTTTTAAAAGATGCATATCAACAGCCTTATCTTCTGCTCTTCCTGAATGAAAGCCAAGTCCAAAATCAATAAAATAGACATTTTTGCCTTTAAGAATCATATTACTTGTTGTCAAGTCTCCATGAATAATATCTTTATCATGAATCAGTGCAGTATTTCTACCTATTTGCCAACAAATTTGCAAGGCCCTGGGTATTGAGAATTTATCTAAATCTTCACTAAGGAGCTTGCCTGGAATAAATTGCATCTCTATCTCTGTTTCTGGATCAAATCTTCTTTTTGTCATACCATCAATTGCTTTAACAATAGGAGTAGAAATAATCTGTCCTGCTTTTCTAAGTAACCTAGCTTCATGTCTTGTTCTACTTGTTCTAAGTAGTAAATCAAGTCGTTCGTGTCTATAACCTTTCCTAATACGTTTTTTCAAAAGTAAATTTCCTTTTTTAATCAATAAAGCCTCTGCTCCTCTTCCTATAATTTTTTCTTTCATTTTTAGAATTATTAGTAAGTTTTAGCTATCCATACAGTATACTGGGCTTTTTTACCACAATAAATACATTTTCCTTTTGCTATAGCTTGCTCATTTATACCTATGATTTTAGCTCCAGCTGTTTTAGTTTTAATCCAATCCTCACATTCTTTATCTCCACACCATTCGCTGATAACTAATTTTTTATTTTTAATAGCTTTAATTAATGCTAGCATATTTTTTGCTGTTATAGTTCCTTTTTTAAGCATGTTTTCTGATTTCTTTAGCAGATTTTTATGAATATCATCAAGAATTTTATTAATTTCTTCATCAATATTTTTAATTTTTATACTTTCTTTTTTCCCTGTGTCCCTTCTTGCTATAACTACTTGATTTTTTGCGATATCTTTTGGTCCTATCTCTATTCTTATTGGAACGCCTTTCATCTCCCAATCATGAAATTTATAACCTGGGGTGTAGTCTTCTCTATTATCTAACAATATTCTAAATTTATTGAGTTTTTTTTCAAGTTCTTTTGTTTTTTTTAGAACTTTTTCTTTTTCTTTGGTTTTAAATATAGGTACAATAACTGCTTGAATTGGAGCAACTTTCGGAGGGATTATGAGACCCTTATTATCTCCATGTATTGCCAACATAATTCCTATCACTCTTGTTGTTATTGCCCATGTATTTTGCCAAACATATTCTTTTTTGCCTTGTTTGTTAAGAAACTGAATATTGAAAGCTCTAGCAAATATCTGGCCGTCATAATGAAAATCAGGTCCCTGAACTACACGGCCATTAGGTAACATACATTCTATTGCCTTGGTAAATTCTGCTCCTGCAAATTTTTCTGATTCTGTTTTTTTGCTTATGAAACCAGCTATTGCCATATAATCTCTTAAAATGATATTATAAATTCCTAAAATTTGTTTTTCTTCTTTTAGAGCCTCTTGTTTTGTTGCAAAAACAGTATGGCCTTCATTCCATAAGAATTCTCGAGTTCTAAGCAAGGGAATTGGATGTCTAAATTCCCATCTAACAACATTATTCCACTGATTATATTTTAATGGTAAATCTCTCCAGCTTCGTATCCATTTTGAGTATGAATTATACATCAGAGTTTCAGATGTTGGTCTGATAGCAAGTCTTTCTGCTAGCTTTGTCTTTCCTGCTTGTGTTACCCATGCAACTTCTGGAGAGAATCCCTTTAAATGAGTTGCTTCTTTTTTGAGTAAGGATTCTGGAATAAAGAGAGGAAAATAAACATTTTTTATTCCTATTTTTTTGAATCTTTTATCAGTTTCTTCTTTTATTATTTCCCATATTTTATATCCAAAAGGCTTGAAAATCATGCAGCCAGAAATAGGACTATAATCAACTATATGCGCTTTAATTATAGCCTGGGAATACCATTCACTAAATTCGTCTTTCTCTGATTCTATTCCGAGATTTTTCTTTTTATTTTTAACCTTCTTTTTAGACATTTTATTATTAGTTTATTCCAAGTCACTTTATCTTTTAAACTTTTTTAATCCCCAACTTAGAAACCTTTAAATAAATTATTTGCTAAATAGAGATATGGTTGTATTAGAAAAAGAGGATGAGAGAAAAAATATTCTTCTAATCTTGAGAAATACTAGAAAGGCTCTTAAGACAGAGGATGCTTTACTTCTTAGAGATATGTCAAACAGGACTATTCATGGCGCCTCTATTTATAAAGATCCTGCAAGTGTTGTTATTGCCGTAACAGTCTATGCTCTTGGTAAGATTATTGAGCGAAGAGATTATAAGCAACATAAAGATTGGCAGATTTTTCTGTCTAGAGTTTCTAAAGATATTAATGAGGCAATAGGACATCTAGAAAAGAAAAAAATAAAAGAATTTCATAATGATATGCAAAATATAAGAAAGGCAGTTAATGCTATAAGTGGGCATTTAAAACTTTATATTAAAGATGTTTTTAGAATGGCACAAATTAATAAGGCCTCAAGAATTTATGAACACGGTATTTCTAGAACAGAAACAGCCAGGCTTCTTGGTATAACACAATTTGAACTTGCTGAATATATTGGTAAGACAGGCATTGCTGATGTTTCTCTTAGTTTAACAAAATCAATCAAAGAAAGAATAAAATTTGCACGAGGTTTGTTTGAATAAAATGATAAATTTAATTGCTACAATTGTTGGATGGATTGGTATGTTCTTAATAATGTTAGCTTATTTGTTATTATCAACAGAAAAATTGATATCATATTCATGGCCATATCATTTAATGAATTTTTTTGGTGGCACTGGCCTGATGATGAATACTTTAGTGAATAGGGCTTGGCCTACAATGGCATTAAATATTGTTTGGGCTCTAATTGCTTTAATCTCATTTGTAAAAATAATAAAGAAAAAGAAAAAATGATAAAAACTAATAAAGCTTTAATTTTTGATTCAGGAGCAATTATTACACTTGCTCTAAATAATCTTCTATTCATTCTTGAGCCACTAAAAAAAGCTTTTGGAGGAGAATTCTATATTCCTGGAGCTGTGAAAAATGAGGTGGTTGACAAGCCATTAAAAACAAAAAGATTTATGTTAGAAGCTCTGATGATTAAATCCTTAATTAATAAAAAAATTCTCGTGGTGATTTCTGATGAACAGCTCAAGAAGGAAACCAAAAGAATTCTTGATATGGCTAATAAAACTTTTAAAACACAGGAAGAATGGATTAGACTTCTTCATGAAGGCGAAACTTCTTGTTTGGCTTTATACAGCTTGATCAATGCAAAAAAGAAATCTATTGTTATTGATGAGAGAACCACTAGAATGTTATGTGAGGCTCCTGAAAATCTACGTAAACTGCTGGAAAAGAAGTTACATAACAAGATTAAAGCAGAAAGGAAAAATTATGAATTATTTAGTAATTTTAACATAATTCGGTCCAGCGAATTAGCCTTTATTGCTTACAAAAGAAAAATAATTGATTTGCCTGCTCATCCGAGAGATGCCTTGAGAGCTATTCTTTATGCCATCAAATATAAAGGATGCGCTATTTCTAATAGAGAAATAGAGATTGCGAAAAGAATGTAAGAGCCAAGATTAATTAAATTTTATATTAATTATGAAGTGATAACACAAATAAAGATTTATAAATAATAAGATTCTTTAGTATTCAATGAAATTAAGAGTACTAAGCGATTTAGTTAATTTTGGGAAACGGATAATTAAAAACCCCCTTAAGTCAGCAATAATTACAATAGGATTAACAGGAATATTATGTGGAGGATGTTCATACCACTACCTTGATATTAATGCAAATAAAATTTCACAGCCAAAAAATAAAGAAAAATGGATGGACTCAATAGTTTATGAAGATTTTTATGATATAGATTTTGATGCACTGCCAACACATAAGATTGAGATGCCAAAACCATTTAAATCTTTAAATAAACGAATTAAATTACCAAAAGTTACAAATCAAAAAAAATTAGAAAAAATTGTATTTGAAAATGCTGAGAAATTAAGTTATGATAAAACCAAAATTGCTAATCTTTCTATAAAAGATGCTTTAAATTTATGTTTAAACATAGTTAGTGAAACATTTGAATATTTTGATGTTGATAATGACGAAGAATTTATAAAAAAATATGGAGAATTTCTACCAATTGAAGAATACATGGAAATTGGTAATGGAGACTGCAATAAGTATTCTGATGCATTTATTGCTACATTTAGAATAATTAAAAAACAAAATAAAAATCTTAATAATGTTTATGTGACATATGGAGATTTAGGTGGTATGACCAAACCACATGCCTGGAATTCTTTACTTTATTTTACAGAAAATCAAATCATTATAACACATATTGATCCAACAAGGTATGATAATCATGGTAGTCTAGAGGCTAAAAAAGGTTATCATATTCCATGGGATTATCTGGAATTTAGAGCTAGGTTCTTTTCAAAATTAAAATTATATGATAAGAGTTATGAATATTATGAAAAATTATATTCTCAACCTTTGTATATTATAAGAAGAGCACAAACACTATCAAAAATGGCGTTCGTTTCTTCTCAACTAGACGATAAGCAAAAAATGGATAAAGTAAGGAAAAGATTTTCACACTTATTTACAAAAGAAATGACAAAAGAAGAATTAGATAATCTTTCTTCTTATCATGATAATATTTTATATTATTCATATAAAATAGAAGAATCAAAAAAAAATTATAAAAAAGCTGAGCAATATAAAAAAGAATTAATTGAATTATTTCCTAAATCATATTGGACAAGACAATTTATGAAGAAATAAGCTAGTGAGATTAGAACCACAAATTAGTAGTACATTAATAATAAAAACAACAAAGATAAAATAATTTATTATTCAATTTAAAATGAAAAATAAATTTTTGTTGTTTTGTTTATTTTTGTCAGTTTTTTATTTTTCTTTTATTTTTGCTCAAGCTTCTGTTATGATAAATGAAATTATGTATAATCCAGATGATAATCATAGTGATAATTATGGTGAATGGATTGAAATATATAATTTAGAAGATTATGATATAAATTTAAGTGACTGGATAATAAAAGATAAAAATAGTGCGAATACTTCTCTTAATGGTTTACTTCCAGCACATTCATATGCTATAATTGCTGATAATATTACTTTTTTTAATAATAATTGGGGATGGCCATGTCTTGTTATAGATGGAAGTTTGGGTTTGAGTAATTCTGGAGATGAAATTTGGTTATGGAATGGGATTAATTTGGTTGATTATGTTAATTATGAACCACTAGGAGAAGAAGGAGACAGTCTCCAGTTATGTAATGATGAACTCAGTCCCAATCTTCCAACACCCGGCGCTGCAAATAATTGTACAGGGCAAGGTCAGCAAGGGGAGGAAAGTATCGAATTAGATTATCCATCTGAAGTTAATTGTAATGAAGAATTTTCTATAGAACTTGAGGCTTATAATTTTGAAGATGGCGTTTATGATGTTAAAATTGATATCTTGAGTGAGAGTGATGAAACGCGAATTGGAAAAGTCTGGGATCCTAATGAAGAGAAATGGCGCTCTACAAATTATTATATTAATTTTATCTTGAATATGGTGAATGGTGAAGGATTAATAAATCTCGATTTTAAAATTGAAGATTTTGAAGGAGAGGCAATTTTGAGGCCGAAAGTGAGAAATATAGGAATATTTGATGATCATTATCTTAGTGTAGAATGCAAAATTCAAGAAGAATCAAAGATTGATATTATTGATGCGCCTGATGAAGCCAGATTTGGAGAGAGTATTGAAGTTGAGATAGAAGTTTATAGAGGAAACACTGCAAAATATGCTGTATATGTTTATGTTCAGGATAATGATGGTGTAAAAGTAAGTAATAAGATTAGTTTACATTTTGATGAAAAATTTGAAACAAATATAGAGATAGTTGCGTTAATACTTAAATGTAAAGACGAACAAGGAACTTATGATATTATTGCTGAAGGTCTTGATGAACTGAATAGAGAACAGATATCTTTAGAGCCTTGCGAAGAAGAAGGAGAGGAAGAAACAAAGAACGAACAGACGAAATCTGAATCGAGTATTGAGCAAGAGACAACTAATAATTATAAATCAGTTTCTTCAAATACTGTTTTAGAATCAGAAAATTTTTTAATTACTAAGGGAATGCCTTACTTTCTAACTACTATTTCTTTAATTCTTGTTATCTATCTTATCATCAAGAAAATTTAAGAAAATTTAAAAACAACCGAGTTTTTAGAGTAAGGGAATAAGATGGATCCAAGAGAAATAAGAGATAAAATTTCAGTAGGATGGCTTCAAGTGAATCTAGTCTTTGAAGTACTTGGAAAACCAGCCAAACATGTTGAAGAAACTCTTAAAATCATACTAGAAAAATTTGAAAAAGAAAAAAATTTGGAACTTGTCGAGAAAAAAATTTATGAAGCAAAACCAGTAGGAGAAAAGAAAAATGTTTTTACTACATTTGCTGAAGTTGAAATATTAATAGAAAAATTACCCCGCCTTATGGATATTGTCTTTGATTATATGCCCTCTTCAATTGAAATTGTTAAACCAATTAATTTTGTTTTTAAACTTGAAGATGCGAATGTTCTGCTTAATGATCTTGCTGCTAGACTTCATCAATATGATGCTCTTACAAAAACATTGAAGATTGAAAGAGAAATTCTGGCGAAAAGACTTTCTGAAGAGTTGAAAAAGGAAAAAGAGAGAGAAGAAAATAAAGAAAAAGAGGAAAAAGATTAATAATTATCTTCTTATACTTGGTGGTCTTTGAAACCTTTTTTCATAACCTTCTGTTGCTTCTTTGAGAAATTCCTGCATTTCTCTTCTTGGTTTTCTTCTTAATATTATTACTAATAGTATTAATAAAATTATTATTATAAAAACAATTACGAGTCCAATTATTCTTCCTTTTGCAGATTTTTTCTTACAAGCAGTATCTGGAATACAGCAATAATAAGTATCCTTTGCACTTGTTATTATGCCTTCATTTTCATCACAAAATTCATTTTCCTCTTCACATTTTTTTCCACCCATTTCTGCACAGGTTTTTTCTTCTGTACTTGGTATTCCAGAAATATCTAGTGTTAATGGCAGATTTGTTGTTATTTTTTCTGAGCCATATTTTGCATTAGCAATAATTTCTCCCTCATAAATTTTGGCTGTTGTTGGTAAAAGATGTATGGTTATTGTTTCTTTTTCTCCTCTTTCAAGTTTTCCTATAAAACTTGGCTCAATTTTTTCAACTAAGCCTATAAGAGTTGAGCTGTATGTTATTGAAATATCTTCAAGATCTTTATCAAGTCTATTTTCAAGCCTAATTGTTATTGTAAAACGACCTTCTGCTAGGTCTGCAGTTGTATTTATTTTCTTCTCAATAAATCTAAATCTCTGTTTTATGAGACTATCATTTAATTCTGTTGTTTTATTTTCCCATTCTTGTGTTGTATCATTAATAATCTCTTTCTGCTTAGATTCATTTATTTCTTTTTCACTTGAGCCCATACCACCTTGTCTTCCTTCACTGCTAGATTTTTCTGTAAAAATTAAGACAGGAATATAATAATCATAATTTTCTTGAGAATTTTTTGATTTATAATTTAAGTAAAGATTTTCAAAAATAGTTTTTCCATCTATTGTTGTTATTCTAGGAAGATTAAATTGGACATTCTTTATACTATCTATAGATAAATTTACACTGGATGTAGTGTTTAATAATTCTGTATCTATGATTATGTTTGTTGTTCCCCTATTTAGCAAAATTAAATCAAAAGTTCCTTGACTTTTTACTTTAATAATTCCTGGCCAGAAAGCTAGGAGTGGTTCTATATTTTTATTCTGAAAAGCGAATGTAAGTATAAAAGCCTCTTCACTAAGAGTTAGAATTTCCTTGTTAAGAAGCCACTCTTCTGCTTTTTGTAGTGCTTCTGACGTAGAATAATTATAAGATGGAGAATTTTTTAAAGCGAGAATTGCAAGACTTGTTGTTTTAATATCTGGTCCGTAATTTTCAATATTTTTGGGCCACCAACCACTAGAGGATTGAGAGTCTAAAATCTGGGTTAGTATTTCAGCTTCTTTTGTCAAATAATAATTTACTATTTTTTCTTCTACAGTCAGAGTATTTTGATTTAGCCAATAAATTGCAGCATTATGTGCAGTATTGTTCTTGTCTAGTTTGTTTGTCATTGCAAGACTAAGTAAAGCATAAAGAGTAGATTCCATTTCACATCCATTTCTTAATCCAGAACCCCAACATCCTGAATTTTCTAAATTAAAAAGTAGATATGTTCCTGTTCCCTGACTTTCAAATTCTTTAGTGAGATATTTATAATTAAAAATGAGTTTTCCATCTACTTCTTTTTCACAATTAATGACTATATCTATTTGGTCATTAGTTATATTGCTAAGATCCAGATTAATTGTATTTACTCCAGAAGATAAATTGATTTGTATTGTTCCATCATTTTTTGTAATGCTACACTGCTGACTTTCACCAGATATTATTTCTAAGTTCCATTCTCCCTTAACATAATTTTGAGATGCTTCAATATAATCTTGCATTTTTTGTCTGATTAGGCTATCTTTAAATGATATTAGTGTTAATGAGTTATGTTTAGTATTACACCTACCACCAAAACAAGAATCACTCCTACCTAGATATGCTATAAGAGCTTCATCATAGAAAATATGAGACATGGCAGCTGCCGAAAGCATATGTTCTTCTAAAGTTAGAGAGAGCCACTTATCTTCAACTTTTGGTCTTAAGTTTTCATAAAGTGAAGCCTTTGTTTTTTTAATTTTTACTGGGAGAGTTATTGTATGCCATTTTCCGTCCTGGCAAACTCCCTTCATCCTAAAAAAATAATTTCCTGGTTCATTAGGCAAGTCAAACCATATAAAATATTTTGTTTCTGTAATTTTTGAAATAAAAAAATTGACAGGCAGTCTTGATGATGCTCTATAAAAACCAACATCATTTAGAAGAATATCTCTTATCAAATCAGCATTCACTTCAATTTGAACAGTTTCTTTTGGTAAATATTCTGTTTTTGCAATTCCTAAATCAATGCACTTTTCAGCCCTTACATTAGTTATGGCAAGTAAAAATACTAAGATTAAGACTAAAAATAAATATTTCTTTTGCCTCATTTTTTCTAAATTAAAAAGAAAAAGAGAGTTAATAAATTTTACTTATTTTTTATTTAGTTGTCATCTTTTTTAGTTTTTTTAGCGTCTTTGCAAGTTCTGTTTCTGTTTTTCCTTTCCTTCTTAGTGTTCTTAATGTTGGCTTAGTTATTGGTGCTCTGGGTGCAATAGGTGCTTTTGGTAAAGCTCTTGCCATTGGCCTTGCTGGTAAATGTTTTGCGCCTGGTCTTACTGGAATTGCAGTTCTTGGTCTTGTCCCTGGTCTTACTCCTGGTCTTGGTTGCATAATCATTCTTCTTTGAGTTTTTATTAATGGTCTTGGTCCTTGTCCTATTGGTCTTCTTGGTCTTATTATTGGTGTTATTCCTCCAAAAATTCCTGGTTTCTTTTTTGGCCTTTTCTTTTTGAATTTAAAGAAGTAGAATGCAATTCCCCCACCAATAACCAAAATAACTATAATAAGCCATAGCCACCAAAAACTTTTTGGTTTTTTACATTCACCATCAACACAACATCTCTTGTCCTCAGGATATTCAATAGAGTATTTTGATATTCCAGTACATTTTTCATCAATTGCACAAATCTCTCCATCTTGATTTGAACAAGATTTAAGACATTGACCAACACAACAATTTTTAACATCTTTTGTTTCTTCTATTGTTCCATAACATTCTTCTGTAATACTACATTCTTCTCCTATTATAGAACATTCTCTATCTTGAACACATTTTCCTGGATAAGGACAACATCTATCTTCATAAGTTGTCTGTACAAATGGAATTTCTAACCAGGTATTTTCATTAATACATATCTGGTTAAAGTCACAATTTATAGCACTTGGAATCATATCAATACAATAATCATAAACTCCTGCCTGTACACAAGAGCCTAAACAGCAGTCTCCATCTAAAGTATAAACAGTGGTTCCTGTACATTCAAAACCAACATCACATACATAACCTCCTGATTCTGTACAAGTTGCATCTTCATATTTTTTACAACAATATTCAAGAGGGTCATCACAAATTATTTCCCAAATTTCAAATTCATCCTGATCATCACACTGTATTTTACAAGTCCCGCCAGCATCACTACAACTAATATCACCTATACCTACTAATTGACAGCACTTTAATCCAGGAGGACATATAAAAGGAACTTCAATTTCTTCTCCTAAAATGCAAGATTCATTGCATCTATAACCATAACCTTGATCTTCACAGTTTTGGCTGACTCCTACTCCAGGACAAAGATAAGGCCAATAAACCCACAACAAGAATGCAGTATCTCTCAGATCTTTACAAGCATCACTTCCTGATTCAGAACATTTCCAATATCTATAACCTCCTTGCTCTCTAAATCCAGGAGTTGTTGTAAGATAATATCTCGCTCCTCCATACTCTGAACCCAAGTTACCTTTGCCAGTCATTCCACCAAGAGCAGTATCATAAAACTGTCCGTACTGTGTATTTTGTGTCATCCAAAAACCATAAATACTTTGATCTGCTTCAACTTTATAGCCGTAATTTTCAATTCCTGCTAAGTAAAGGAAAGCTTCTGGGAAATATTTTGTATTTGTAGTTTCTTCTCCTTCAATAACAAGATAAGGAATAAATCCTGAATAAGTTTCAGAATATTCTGTTTGTTTTAAAGCATAAACAGCCCAGGCTGTTCCCTCATAATCACATGCTCCTCCAGGATTTGTAAGACAATAACTTTCTATATGGGCTTCAATAACATGACCAGAAGCTTCTTCCCAAAGCTCTGGAGAAACATGCCATTCTGGCTTGTTAGGCTTTTTGTAAAGAAAGTTAACTCTAAATAATTTAGTATTGTCAGAGACTACACATCTAACCTTGAAAGGTTTTTCATAACAATCTTTATTTATTTTTAGCCAATATTGATCATAAATTGTAAAACAAGCAGTATTGTCCAGATTAGAAAGGGTTTTATCTTCATTTATAGTAACATTTGTTCTGCCTCCCTCATAAGTTATTTCACACTCTGCACTATAATCTCTATCAACATCAAGTTGCATATACCAATCAATATTTTTGAAAAATTTCTTCTGTTCAAGAAGCCAATTAGTTATTTTTGTGGTATTTTCATCCAACTCATCTAAAACAACTTTGCCAAGAGCTGTTTCTGTAACTAAACATAAAGTTTCTGATGAAGGTCTTGCTCCGCTGCCCCAACATTTTATTGATTGACCAATATAAGCTTTGTTATTTAAGGCTGCTTTACCAGGATTAGTAAAACTAGTATCACATTTTAGGGCAAGCAAAGAAAAAATATGTTCTTTGGTATTGAGATTGTCCCATTTTCCTCGAACTTCTTTCATTAACCAATTATAAGCATCTTCAACTTTCTCATCTTCAGTTTGTTGCGCTATTGTAAGGTAAGCACTAAAAATAAAAACTAAAATTAAAATAATACAAAAAACTACACTCTTTTTTATCATATTTTGTTAAACTCTCACATATTTAAAATACTTTCGTTTTCCTTTTTTCTGTCTTCTTGTTTTTGTTTTTTTAGTTTTTCTTGCTTCTCTTTCTGCTCTTCCCATGATTATTGCTTTTTTTGTAACATAATTGAGAGGATTTTTTATCTTTTTACATAAAAAATCTGGTTGACATACACCAAGATCAAGATAATATGCTCTAAGACTGCAATTAGGTGGCAGTCTTGCTTCTTGTTTCCTGAACCATTGAAGCTGTGTAGCAATATAATTTTCTTTTAATGGTCGATAATTTTTTTTATTCCAATCCTTGATTTTTGATTCAATCTCCTCAAAATTAAGCTCAAGAGATCTAAAAAAATTAATCAGAACAAATAAAGCACGTTTTCTTCCATCATATTTCATTCCACCAAGAATTAATTTAATACAAGGAGGAAACATTTCCTCACTTAATTTGGTTATTTTAAATGTTGAAATCTTTTTCTTTTTCTCTACTATTTTTTCTCTTTCTTTCCTCGCTTCTTTTCTTGATTGCCAGTCTAGGGCCTGGATAAATAATTCTTTTGCCTCTCCTAATTCAGGTTCAGGCATAAATGGTTTAACAAAGACACGTTCTGGTTTGGCCCAGGCTGGATGAAAAGCTTTAAGCTGTTCAGATTTTATAACAATACTAACAAAACCTGTTTTTTCATGAAGAGAATAAGCCATTCTATAGAGATGTCTTGGTGCTATAAGAACAGCATCTATTTCTAGAATACTAAAGGGATTAAATTTTTTTTCTCCATCAAGTAATATCTCAACAGGCTTACCACTTGCTTTTGCTATTTCCTTTATATTACTAATTTCTAAAATCCTCTTTGCTAGATCTTTTGTTATCATATTTTTAAGATATGCTGCAATCACTCTTGGTCCTTTAGGAAAAAAATCCTTTATCTCAATATTATTAATTTCAGAAGGAAAAGCTTTAAATTTGAGACCAATATGAAAACCTTTGTTTCCACTATACTTCAGTCCAAAATTTCGCACTCCATGAAAATATAATGCCTCACATAAAAGCCATGCTGCAATTTTACTAAATTCTATAAATTTACAATCAATATCAAGAATAAGATCCCAGCCTTGCCGTAATTTATTAATTTGCTCAATACTTAATTTATTATTAATCTCCAAGGGATTTTTCCAAATTTCTTCAGAACAATGGAAGCTGGTAGCTCCTTTGTAAGCAAGATTAGCAATATCTTGTGGATATTCAATTATATCTGGACGCTTACCAAATGTATCAAAATAAAAAGGAATTGTTTCCTTATTTTTTGCTTGCTCAGCTAAAGCAGCTTGAACATCTTTTCTAGAATAATAGATATAAGCTGTCTTCCTCAACCTCTTTAGTTTCTCTTTTTCAACTACCATCAATAAAAAGAGCAGAGAAAATTTAAATAATTAGTTATGATGGAAAAGATATTTTTAGTCTTCAAAAAATTTTAATAAATCAACTTTCTCTCCGTAGAGAACTATAAGCTAATACAATAACAATAATGTTTAAAAACTTCTGAGAAATAAGACATTTATATTATTATGTTAAAATGTTAATTAAACTTGATAATCCAAAAATTCTGAGCACGGTAATTTCCCTACTCTCAGAACTTGTTCTTGAGGTTAAAGCAAAGATTACAAAACAAGGATTTGAAATCACAGCAATTGATCCTGCTAATGTTGCTCTTGTTTCATTAAAAATTCCAACAAAAATATTCTCACAATTTGAAGTTGATAAAGATTATGAACTTGGCCTTAATTTGGAGGATTTTAAGCAAGTATTGAGAAGAGCCTCCGCTTCCTCGAGTTTGGTTATTGAAAAAAGAGAGAATATGCTCAACCTAAAGATCCAAGAAAAATCAAAAAGAGATTTCAGTCTTGCTCTCATTAATGTTGAAACTGAAGAAAAAAAGATTCCAAGTTTGAATTTTTCAACTAAAGTGGAACTTGATTCTGGGAGTTTTGCAGAATCTATTAATGATGCTTCTATTGTAGCAGATTCTTGCTCTTTTACAGCCATAGAAAATCTTTTCCTAATTGAGGCAAAAGGCACTCTAAATTCAGCTAAAATAGAATTTAATAGTGATGAAGTAAAAATTAATGCTAAAGAAAAAACAAAAGCTAAGTATAGCTTAGATTATTTAATGAAATTTGCAAAAGCATCAAAGCTTGCTGATAAAGTAATTGTAAATTTTTCTAATGATTATCCTGCCCGTTTTGATTTTATAAACAAAGAAGGAATCGAATTAAGTTTTATTCTAGCTCCAAGAGTAGAGGAAGAATAAAAGAAGATTAGTGAAAGAATAAAAGAAGAATAATAGAGGAGTAGAACAAACTTTATAAATATCAAATTTATTATTAGGATATGATTAAAAGAGGAAAAAAGGGCCAGGTTACATTATTCATTATTATTGCTATTGCTGTTGTTGCAGTTGTAGCCCTTACAATTGTTTTCTGGCCACGTATTACCGGTATTTTTATGAGCCAACAAGAAGCAGAAGCTTTCTTGGCAACTCAATCTGAGTCAGTTAGAGACGCAGTTTATGACTGTACAGAATCTGTAAGCAAAGAAATTTTTGAAACAATTGGCTTACAGGCTGGCTATTATAATTGGGACCATCTTTATGCAATTGAATATGCTGGCCCAAAAATTGTGGTAATGTATAAAGATGAGAATGCTGTTAGAATGAATAAATTGCCGAGCATAGAAATGATAGCTCAAGAATATCAAAGAGCTTTACAAGATTATGGTTATGATCAAATTGATAGCTGTTTGAATAATTTTGCAGGATTTAAGAGAAAAATGAATGTTGAGCCAGGTCAAAAGACAATTACTGCCCAGATAAGTGATGATGATATTTTAATTGATATAGACTGGCCCATAACTATCAGTAAATCTGGAATTAGAGGAGATGCTAGCCAGACTCTTAACCAGAGAGATGTTTTGCTTCTTATTCCATTGGGTAAGGTCTGGAGAGTTGCTAATGATATTGTTAATAGCGAAGTTGAGCAAGAAGATTTTGTGAATCAAATTGAAGAATATATTCAGTCGCATGACTTTCTGTTAAAATATATAAGTATTGGGATGCATTATCCAACATCAGAACAAAGTATTTATCTTTTAAAGACAATCCCACATCGTTTGGGTGAAGAAGAATTTTTATTTTATTTTGCTGTGGATAGAACATAAAAAGAAAATGAAAAATAAAATAGATAAAAAAATCGGAAGAAAATTCTTATCAATTTTCCTTAGTGTTTTAATTGTAACTATGACTATCTCTATATCATTTTCTTTATCTTTACCATCAGTTGAGGCTGCAGAAAGATATGGTTGGTGTGTTGAAACAAGAGATGAGCCACCAAGATATTGTCAAGGAAATGATCCATCAGAATCAAATGCTTTTCCAGAGTCTCAATGTAAAAGAGGTTTCTCAACAACAAAACCTTCTGCTTGTCAAGAAGTTACTTGTGCAACATCTACAGGATGTATGGAAAATATTCCTAAAGAATCTTGTAGAAAAGAATATGGCGGAACTCCAGCAGTGGGTGATGAATGCGACATTGGCTGTTGTGGTATTGGTGGAAAAACTCTTGGTCCAGGTAAGATTATTATTACAAAAAAAGAATGTAAAGAAAATGCCTTGCCAGAGTATCCATTAGAGCCACCATATTTTGTTTTTAATACTGAAATACAGGATGAAAAAGAGTGTTCAGACTACTTTGAACCTTATGAAAAAGGCTGTTGTATTACTTCATCTGGCTGCCTTTATACAACAAGAGAATTATGTCAAGATGCAATTAATTTTCATGGAGGCATAATGTGTAAACAAATTCCTGAAGTATGCCAAGTACAAGACATAGGCAAAAGATGTGGTAAGTTGCCTGGAAATGAAAATAAAGTAGTGATGTTAGACTCGAGCGGAGGAGAAGAAATTTTATGGGAATGTACCACACCAGCATATGCTTGTTTTGAATGTATGGAAGAGCAATGTTATAATGAACAACAAGGAGAAATTCCTTTAAAAGTCAATCAATTTGAAGGTTATTGTAAAAGTACTGTATGTGAATTTGAAAATATAGGAAGAGATCAAAAAGTAATGTCAGATGGAAAAATTAAAGTAAGTGATAGAGATAAACCACTTACTCTAACAAATGGACATTCTATTTGTTTTAATTTTTATGGTGTAAGTAGTGGGCATCATAAAGGAAATCCTAAGAT
>DAOWHW010000034.1 GCA_030641225.1 archaeon
CCAACTCCTTCTCGAACTCATCCATAAGAAAATCTATAAAATCACTGTTATTATTGCTATTATTGTTATTGTTATCTATATCATCATCATTCTCACCTGAACCCCCACCTCGCATTACCTCATTGTTTCTTTTTAGATTCTAATACATAAAGATAAAAAAGAAAATATTAAAAGGCCAAAATTCTAAAATATATTAATTAAAAGGGGAAATAAAAGATAAAATGAAAAAAGAAAAAATACTAAATATAAATATTCTAAAAACAATATTTTGGATATTACTAGGAATTTTTATTTTAATAATAGTTGGTATGACTCTAATGGGCATGGATATTATGGGTATTGGGCGAATAATTATGATATCTATTAATTTCACTTTATGGATTCTCTTCTTTTTCTTAGGCATTATATTAATTTTTTTGACTATAAAACTAAAAATAAAAGGAAAGTTAAAAGCATTTTTAATATTAACAGGAGCTTCAGCATCAGGATTTTTAGTCGGTGTTATTTTACATAATCTTGTCTATGCTCTAACTATGATTACTAGCCATATTATTATATTAACTAATATTTTTGAAATAATTCATGTAGCATTCTTTTTCTTAGCAATTCCAATCTGCCCAATAGCATTTTTAGTGGGTATAATAGGCACTATAATACTGCTCACTAAAATAAGAAAAAAGAGAAAAGGAAAAAAGAAGAATAAATGAAAGAAAGAAAACCAATTGAAGAAATTTATGACCAAATTGCAGAAAAGAATCTAAAATATGTATTATAATAAATAGTCCCGACTATATAACTAGCAAATTCTTAATAAAAAATAAAAACTAGAATTAAAAAATTTGTTTGCTTTTTATCTACTTTATTTTTCTTTATTTTCCTTGTTTTTTAGTTTTTTAACTTCTTCTGCTTTTGGGCCTCTGTCGCCTTCTTCAGATTTGAAAGAAACTCTATCGCCTTCATTAATTTCAACACCTTTTTTTAAAGCGTCTCCATGGACAAAATAGGATTTGCCATCATCTCCATTAATAAAGCCGTAGTTTCTACTTCTGTTAAAAAACTTTACTGTTCCTTCAACCATTTTATCATCAAGAATTTTCCTCTTTTAAATGTTTACTTAACCAAATAATGGTCAAGAGAAAAAGTTAAAAGTTCCAAATATCTTTCTATTAGTATTAAAAAGAAAATAAAAAGAGGATAAAAGAACAAAAAGATGAATGCATTAATCTTGCTTTTGATTATTATTGCATGGCTTATTGCTGGTTATTTTATTTATGCAAAATTTTTAGAAGGCAAGTTAATAAAAACAAATGATAAAAATAAGACTCCTGCACAAGTCATTAAAAATAACCCAGATTATAAGCCAGGTAAAAAATTCTTTCTCTTTGGGCATCATTTTGCTTCAATAGCAGGAGCAGGCCCAATCATAGGGCCTATTCTTGCTGTTTCTTATTTTGGCTGGTTTTTTGTTGTTTTATGGATAGCTATAGGATCTGTGTTTATAGGGGCTGTCCATGATTATCTGAGTCTAATGTTTTCAGTAAGAAATAAAGGGCAGGGAATAGCAAAAATCTCTGAGAAAAGAATAGGAAAGAAAACATTCTATATTTTTTCAATATTATTATGGCTTACTTTAATGTTAATTATTTCAGTATTTTCGGTTAGTTCAGCCCAGTCTTTAGTTGAAATTCCCCAGTTAGTTATTCCTTTTTTTGGAATAACTTTGATAGCTTTATTTTTAGGTCTGGCTGTATATAAATTTAATCAAAATAAATACCTCTCAAGTATAATCGCTTTTTTCCTAGTGATATTTTTTATTTGGTTAGGAATTCAAATACCAATTAGTTTGCCTTTCTCAATACAAATCTCGCAAATAACATGGATAAGTATCTTATTTATTTATGCTTTAGTTGTTTCTTTAATTCCAATATGGCTTGTCTTACAACCAAGAGATTATATTTCCACTTTAAGCTTATTCTCTTTCTTGTTTATAGGAATAATAGCCATAATAATTACAAGACCAGAAATTAATGCCCCTGCAATGATTCCTTTTTCAATATCTCAAATTCCTTTATGGCCTATTTTATTTATAACAGTTGCTTGTGGAGCTGTTTCTGGATTTCATGCTCTTATTTCCTCTGGAACAACTTCAAAACAACTTGCAAAAGAATCTCATGGAAAAATTATTGGTTATGGGGCTATGTTAACAGAGGCTCTTGTTGCTATTCTGGTATTGATTTTTGTTTGTGCAGGATTAAAATGGGGTATTAATATAACCAATAGTTTAGATTTGAATTTTTTCCAGAATGCCCTTAGTGTAGGATGGATTGTTGCTTTTGGAAGAGGATTTGCAAATATAGTCAGTTCAGCTCTACCATTCATATCATATCCATTATTAATTATTCTAGGAGCATTAATAGTTAATACATTTATTCTTACTTCTTTAGATACTTCAACAAGAGTGGGAAGAATGATTGCTTCGGAGGCAATAAATAAAAAATCTAAAATTAACAAAAAATTCCTTCTTACTTTGGCTATTCTAATTCCAGCTTTCCTGCTTGCTATAACAAACACTTATGCTAGTTTATGGAGAATGTTTGGTTCATCTAATCAACTTATAGCTGGAGTAGTCTTGATTGCAATCTCTGCTTATTTAGTAGAACATAAAAAACCTATGATTTATACTCTTATTCCATCCTTTTTTATGATAATAACAACCCTAACAGCTTTATTCTATATTTTATATAATAATATTTTCAAAGAATTTAATCTCACAATAACGATTATCTCAAGTTTATTAATAATTTTTGCTGTTTTTGTCACAATTGAAATTATAATCAAGATAATTGAACTGAAGAAGAAAAGAAAATCTTAAAAATTAAAAAAATCCTGGAAAGATTTATAAACAATAATTAGGATGATATTTAATATAAGAAGGAATATACTATGAATTCTTATAAAAATTTAAAGATGATATATAAGGAGGATTTTTGAAATGCCATATAGAAAACCTAAAAGAGGCCCTCGTAAGTTCGGCCAACGTAGTTTTGGTGGTCAGCGTGGATTTGGTGGTCAACGCAGGTTCAGCGAGCCAAGAGAGATGCACAAAATAACATGTGCTGAATGTGGAAAAGAAGCAGAAGTTCCTTTCAAACCCAGTGGAGACAGACCAGTTTATTGCAAAGATTGTTTCCTAAAAAAGAAAGGAATAAAGCCTAGAGAAGAAAAAGAAGAAACTAAAGAGAAAGAAGAAAAGGAAGAAGAGCCTGAGGAAGAGAGTGAAGAAACTGAGGAAAAATAAGTTTAAGCATAAAAATTATGGGTTCTAAAAACCCTCACATCAGGAGATAAAAGAAAAATATGATCTTCCTGACTTCTTAAACCCCTATATATTCTTTGTAAAAACTCTCTTCTTGCTTTGTCTATATAAAACATATTATAATATTGTGGTCTTGTCTTTTTTAAAATTCTCCAAAAAAGTGAATTAATATTTGGATAGGGATATTTGGTCAGAATAATACTATTGCATGTTTCTCCAGGAAAATCTGCTCCTCGATTGCATTTTGTTGAAAATAAAATATCTATTTTTCCCTGTTTAAATTCCTTTATAGCCTCACCAACACTATCTTGTTGTTGTAAATATCTAAGTTTTTCCCTAGTCATAATATTCAAACCAAACTCTCTTGCTTCCTGTTTTGATGGAAGATCTTTAAAAGAATTAACATGAACCAAGACAGGTTTTTTTGCTTTTTCTATACATTTTGATAATGCCTCGAGATATTGTTTTCTTGTTATTTTTCCTTTTTGAAAATTATCATATTTACAATCCATTTCACACCTTGTTCTTAAAAAATCTATCTTTCCAGGGGTTTTGGTTTCTGCTTCAATAATTTTAAAACTGTCTAGGCCAAAAATATTTTTCAAAACATTTTCAGAATGTATTGTACCAGACATCAACACAATTATCTTATTTTTGTCCAGAAGTTCTTTAAACTTCTTTTCAAGATTTGTTGTTACTAATCTAACAATAAGTTCCTTTCCTTTCTCCCTATATCCTCTCTCTTTATTAAAACATAAATAAGTTTCATCAAAAAAATTATTAAAAGTTTTTGCCACTTCCTCTATATGATAGCAATAATTTTCTTCATCACATTCTACGATATTCATAAGATTAGAATCTAAAAAATGCCTCAATAAGTCGAGAATTTCGCTATTTTTTATATGGATAATATCATCATTTAAAATATGTTTTTCAATTTCCTTATCTTTGTCTTTTAAAAATTCATTTGTTAGTTCTATTAATTCCTCAATTATTTTATTGATTTTATTATTTTCTGTATACAAACCTGCTAAAGCAAGATTAAGTCTATTGATATTGATTTTTTTGATATTTGAAAAACTATCTAAGAATTCATCACATTCATCTATAATTTCTATCTCAGTTGCTGGCTTTCTATTCATCAATGTTTCTAATTTATACTTTTGACTATTAAAAATTATTACATCTGCATCAATATAAGCATCAAACTGATCATAATAATTGCATCCATATTTTCTTTGATAAATTGTATATTTTCTTCCCATCAAACCAGTATAATTCTTGCGATTGGCCTCTAAATTAAGAATTATTTCAGAAGGAACAATAGGACTCCAGTAAGGACATATAGGAGCTATAGACATTCTTCTCACATCTTTTATAGAAACAAAAGAAGCCATGTCTATTTTAGGATTTTTTTTCAAATATTCTCTAATTCTTTTGGCATTTTTTTCTTTAATTTCAATCCTACAGGGAAGAAAAGGATTATCACATAAAATATAATCCTTTTCTATATTATATTTTTCATCTGACTCATTATTACCATTATTATTCTCAAAATCATCTCTAAAATCACTTAATTTAAAATCTTTTTGCTCTTTTTGCACTAATCCTTGCATATTTTTTTGTACTTGCAAAAAAGGACATATATGATTGGCTCTTCCTGTTATAACACTAATTTTCAATTTCTGGCCATCTTGCTTTAATAGATACTTCTTGCTCGTATAATCATCTTCATACTGTTTTTGTAAGGCTTTGGATGGAACAACAACTGAGGCTTTTCCAATTTCTTTTGCTAAATTTAGAGCTATGGCTGATTTTCCAGTTCCACAAACACCTCTAATAAAAATAACTCTATGATCTTCATCAATTGCCTCAATAATCTCTTTAACAATATCTTCCTGGCTTTTACCATTAGAAAAAACTAATGGTTTCAAACTACTATCATTTTCATATAAACTCCACATAATTATATTTAAGATAAGGGGCTTTTAAGAATTTGTGCGGTGACATGGAAAGGATTAAAAATTGTAGGTTATTTAAGGAAGAATGAAAATCCCTATAATAATATCAATATTTCTTATAAGTTTATTATTTGTAATTGGAGCTGGTTGTGAAAAAGAAAGAATGACTATTGAAGAAGTATTAGAGATAGCAAATAATAGTGAATGTACTGAGAAAGGTTACTTGACTAACAATTATATGTATAATGAGGATACATTTACTTGGTGGATTGATTTAGATATGAAAGAAGAGTTCAAGATACAAGGATGTAATCCAGCATGTGTTGTTAATGTAAAGACAAAAGAAGCAAACATCAACTGGAGATGCACTGGTGTGATAGAATAAGAGAAAAAGTTTTAAGTAGGGGTTCTTTGGATATTATATGGCTAAGGATAGTGAAACTAAAATAGAAGAATTGAAGGAACTGGTTAAAAAGTATTGTGAACTCAGGGACTGGGATCAATTTCATAATGCAAAGGATTTAGCTATAGGATTAATTACCGAAGCTTCTGAAGTTCTTGAACATTTTAGATTCAAATCTAAAGAAGAAGTTGAAAAAATGTTTGAAAATTCTGAAAAAAGAGAAGAAATTGAGGATGAGATAGCAGATGTTATGTGGTTTTTATTTAGGCTTGCTCAAAAGTATAATGTAGATCTTTCTGAAGCCTTTGAAAGAAAAATGAAGAAATTTGAAAAGAAATATCCTATTGAAAAATTTAAGGGATCAAATAAAAAATATACAGAATTATAAAATGAGACTTTATGAAGGCACTATTCAACAATTCAAAGAAGATGTTATTAATAATAGAATTGCAGATTTATTAAAAAGTAAATTTGAAGAGTATTATAGAAGATCTGCAAACCCAAGAGAATTTAGAGCTTGGGATATTTCATTAAGTAAATTAAAAGATGTGCTGGATTCTGCCCAACTTTTAGAAAATACTATAATTATAGAACATGAATTGCCCTTTTCAGAAAAAAGGATTGATGTTATTTTATTTGGAAGAGATGAAAAAGAAGAGGATAATATTGTTATTATAGAACTTAAACAATGGTCTAATGATAAAGTTGAAGACAGTGAAGATGAAGGTAATGTTGTTGTAGATTATGGTAATTTTAAAAAACCAGATCCACATCCATGTTTGCAAGTAGAAGGATATTATTGGCATTTGAAAGACTACATGACGATTTTTGAAGATAATAATCCTCCCTTGTTAAGTGCTTGTATTTATTGTCATAATTACACAAAAGGAGAAAAAGAAATCCTTTATTTGCCAAAATTTCAAGATAGTTTAGAAAAATATCCTTTGTTCTCGAAGCAGGAAATGAAAGATCTTGGAGAACACCTTAAAAAGAAATTGAGTAGCAGAAAAGGATTAGATGTTTTAGAAAGATTTAATCTAAGTATTTTAAAGCCATCTAAAAAACTTTTGGAACATACTGGGGAAATGATTAACAAACAACAGATTTTTCATTTAATTGATGAACAAATAACTTCTTATAAAACAATTATGAGTAAGGCAAAAAAACTTTCAAAGACTAAGGAAAAATCAGTTATAATAGTTCCAGGCGGTCCTGGAACTGGAAAATCTGTAATTGCTTTAGAAGTAATGGGAGAATTATTAAGAAAAGATATAGAGGTAGTTCATGCTACTGGCTCTTCTGCATTCACTAATACTTTGAGAAAGGTTTTGGGAGTAAGATCTGCTAAGCAATTTAAATTTTTTAATAGTTTTGCTAAATATAAAGAAAATGAAATTGGAGTTTTAATTTGTGATGAAGCTCATAGAATAAGGCAAACAAGTGAAAGTAGATACACTCCAAGGAGTGAGAGGACTGGAGAACCTCAAATAGATGAGTTAATTAGATCTGCTAAATTATCTGTTTTTTTCATAGATGAACATCAAATCGTTAGACCAAATGAAATTGGAAGCATTAATTTAATAAAAAATTCCGCTAAAAAATTTGGAGCAAAAGTCTATGAGATGCCTGAGTTACAAACACAATTTAGATGTGGGGGGTCTGGTAACTATCTAGAATGGATTGAAAGAATGCTCCAGATAAAAGAAAAAGGAAAAGATTTTGATTTGGGGGAAGAAAATAAAATGGAATTTAAAATAGTTAGTTCTCCTCATGAATTAAAAAGAATTATTGATAAGAAGAATAAAGAAAAATCAAATAGTGCGAGAATTGTTGCTGGTTTTTGTTGGCCTTGGAGTAAACCAAATATGGATGGAACCTTGGTTAATGATGTTAAGATTGGAGATTTTGAAATGCCTTGGGAGAAAAAAGACCAGTTTTGGAAATGGGCAACAGATGATTCTGGAATGGAACAAGTAGGAACAGTTTATACTTCACAAGGATTTGAATTTGATTATATTGGAATCATATTTGGTAAAGATCTTGTGTGGAATAAAGATAAAAACACATGGGAAGCTAAATCAGAAAATTCTCATGATATCATGGTGACTAGAAATAATAAAAAATTAACCCAACATTTAAAGAATGTTTATAGGGTTCTATTATCAAGAGCCCATAAAGGAGTTTATGTTTATTTCATGAATAA
>DAOWHW010000017.1 GCA_030641225.1 archaeon
AATTTTCTAAAAAATAAAGAAAAATTAACTTAAAAAAGTTTCTTTATTGTGTCAAGAGTATAAAGTATAGAGGCTTTAGCCTGAGATTTTGTTGGATTAAATGTTCTTCTCTTTTTATGAACAGAGGCTATTCTAAGATGATTAATAAGATGTATTTGATTGCTAAGACCAGGATCTAAACTAAGGCCTTTTTCCTTGAATTTGAGAACAAGATTCCCAAGACCAATGTCAGGACTCTTCTTAAGTAGATCCATAGTAGTTAGCTCAAGATATTTCTTATGTAGAACTATTTCAAGAATACGACCACACAAAATTAAAACACTTCTATAACAATTATGCTCATAACACTTAATAAGTTCATCAAAAGATGCCTTTGTTTCAGCAAAAATATCTCTTGGGATATAAGGTAAATAAAACTCGCCCTTAGGAAGATCATCATCAGCAATTCTAACATCGGGAACAATATCATAAATTTTTTCAATAGCTACAACAGCCTCAAGAAAATTCCTAGAATTTATCATTTTTTTCAATTCTTTTATCTTAACAGAGGCTTCTGTCAAGGCTCTTTTCTCTAGCGGGGCAACAACAAAACTTTCACTTAACACTGCTTCTAACCTCTTGATAGCTTTTTCGATCTCTCTAGAATAATACTCTCTCTCACGTCTTTTAAAATCAAACTCATCTCCAATTATCCTAGAAGAAAAATCAATTTTTCGAGATAAAACATTATTGATCATGTCTTTTAACTCTAAAAGTACCCCTTTTAAGCTAGCCATGAATAAAGAAGGGAAAGAAAATTTTTAAGTATTTCTATAGTAAAACATCTATAATTTTGCCTGTTATCATCTAAAAGTTCTAAAAGCCTTACTAATACTGGTATTCCAGAATTCAGGAAGATTGTAACTAAGTAAGCCCTGAAATTCATCTCCCCAAACATAAAAAAGCTTTTCTCTTTGTTCTTTTTTCTTGAATAATGGCTTAATTTTGCCATAGATCTTCTGTAAAGCCTTACGTTCAAATTCGGTTTGGAGTAAGGACGGTTCTTTTAGCAGTAAGAGATCGGCTAAACGAAGAACATTTATATCGAGCATAGCACTGCTTTGAGCAATTAAAATAAGACTTAAATTCTTGTGTCTGGCAATAGCCATTAACTTGCCTAGTCTTTTATTAGCATTTTTCATTGAATCGCGAGCAGAATAAATTATAGCACCTTCATCAACAAGAACAGCGCAATCATTAGGAACTTTTTCAAGAGAATCTGTTTTACGAAGCCATCTGGGTAATCTAGCCTTAGCAAAACCAACAGCATAACACTTCTTGTTTGTAGAATTAAAAATACTAAGCAAAGACATGCCTAAACTTGTTTTTCCACTTCCACGCTTGCCAGTTATTAACATAATCAGACTGTATCCAATAAGTTTGTCAAAAAAACTATTAAATTCTCCCTCATCACTTCTAACTAGAGAAAAAGGCTGAATTGGCTCTAGTTTTTTTGTCTTTTTTCTTTTAAATAAATTAAAAAAGCCCATATTGCATATAAAGAAAAGAATTTTAAAAGCTTTGTTCTTCTAGATAATATGATTGATTTTGATGAGCTTATAGATAAATACATAAAGAAAGAACACAAACCAAAAGGTATAGGTAGATATTATCCTTCTGAAGCTGGTCAGTGTCAAAGAAAAGTCTGGTATTCTTATAAATATCCTTCAGAAATTGATCCAAGTTTAAGAAAAATATTTGAAATGGGTAATATAATTCATGATTTTGTTGTTCAAGTCCTGAAGTCAGAAAAAACACCACAAGTAGAGTTGCTAAAATCAGAATTTCCGTTTAAAGAACAAATTGAAGATTTTATGATTTCAGGAAGAATTGATAATCTTATTAAGGTAAAATTAAATAATAAAATATTTCTTGTTGAAGTAAAAAGTACTGGGAGCATCAAATTTATTAAAGAGCCTCCTCCCCATAATACGCAACAATTACAACTTTACATGCATTTCATAGGGATTCATAATGGGCTTCTTGTTTATATAGATAAAACAAATCTCAAAACAAAGGTATTTAATATAGAATATAATAAAAATGATGCTCTAAAAATAATTGAGAGATTTAAAATCTTGCATAGTCTTTTGAAAAACAATATTTTACCAAAACCAGAAGCAAAAATTAATGGGACTGAATGGATGTGTCGTTATTGTGAGTACGAAAATAGATGCCAAAATAATCTTTCCTGAAACAAGAGATAAAAAATGCCAATAAATGCAGGTCCAGAATTTATAAGAGCTCAAAAAGAATTTCTTGCAGCAAAAACTCTGGAAGAAAAAATAGAAAGATTAAAAAAGATGATTTCTTTAGCTCCAAAACATAAAGGAGCAGAAAATCTTTTGGCTAATCTAAAGTCAAGACTCGCAAAATTAAAACAAGAACTAATAAGAAGAAAAAAAGTTAAAAAACATTCACAGCAGGGAATAAGAAAAGAAGGTGATGCTCAAATAACCTTAATTGGCTATACAAATTCAGGAAAATCCTTGCTCCTAAGCAAACTAACACATGCTATTCCAAAAATAAGTAAGTTCCCATATACAACAATAAAACCTGAACAAGGAATCCTAAATATTGGCGCTTTAATTCAGATTCTTGACCTTCCTTCCTTAAAAAATAATCAAGAAGATAAAGAAACTCTTGGATATGCTAATAATTCAGATCTTGTTCTTATTATAGGTTTATCAACAGATGAAATTAAAAAAATTCTTGAAAAACTAAAAACAAAGAAAGTAATAATAGTGATAAATAAATCTGACATAATAGATGAGGATAAAATAAAAAGGCAATTTTTAGGGGCAATTGCGGTTAGCGCATTGCAAAATAAAAATATTAATCAGTTAAAGAAAAAAATATTTGATTCTCTTGATATAATTAGAGTTTATACCAAACAGCCAGGACATGAACCTGAAAAAAAGCCCATTGTGCTCAAAAAAAATGCCTTTGTAGAAGACTTTGCAAAAAAAATCCATAAAGATTTTATCAAAAACTTTAAATTTGCAAAAATTTGGAGAAATAAAACTCTAAAAAAAGTAGGTTTAAAATATCTTATCAAAGATCAAGATATAATAGAAGTTCATATCTAATAATTATAAAGACAAATTATATTTATTACCTTTTTTTATATAGTCGCGTCATTTCTGCTATGGCCATGCCAATAAATCCTATCCCAAGGCCTATAAAGAAACCTGCTGGAATATTATTATAGATAAAACCAAAACCCATTCCTAAAAAAATGCCTCCAGGAATAAACAAATCAGCAAAATCCTTATCTTGATGCCATCTCCTGTCTTTCTTGTTTTTTGTTTTCTTCCTCTTTTTTGCCATAATACAATATTAAATTAAGATTATTTAAATTTAACCAGACCAACGAAAAAATTAAATATTGGCAATTCTTAACAATATTACAAAGATGGTTTTACAATACAAACTAAAATCTCAAAAAAGGTGGAAAGATTATCTTGGAAAATCTAAACTAAAATATACTGTAACTAGGTATGATTTTAGACTTTTAAGTGAGGATAAAAAAAAGATTCTTGTTAAAAAAGGCGGTTATGCCAAGGTAATGAAAAGATTTAGACAAATTGAATTTTTCAAACATAGAAAATAAAAAAATAAAATAAGATAAAAAACAATGATGCCCACAAAAAAACAAATAAAAAAATTCAAAAAACAAGGGGAATATCCAAGAAAAACAAAAAACTGGTTACGCTATAGACAAGAAGAACCAGAAAAATTTTCTAAATTTCGCATTAAAAAAATATCACCAACAAGAAATCTTGTAATGGGCAAATTAAAAAAAACAGAAAAATGGAAAGTCCAAAGCATAATGAAAAAGAGGAAAACTAAAAAAAAATAAAAAAAATAAAAAAATAAAAATGAAAAAAGAACCAGCAACATATAAAATAAATGTAGAATCAAGAGAACAAATTATAAGACTAGGAAAAGAACTTCTTGATCTCTCAGAATATAAAAAACCAGTTGAAGAAATCAGTGAGAGACATAGTGAAGAGTTTAGAGAAACTTATCATATGGGTTTTGCAACAATAAAAGCTATTCATAACTCACCTGCAACAAGAGATTTCTATTTTACACTACAGATTTTTGGGTATCCATCAGAAAAAATCTATGGATGGTTAAAGAACCATGATGCAGTTGAACTAGAACAAGTAGAACCTGAAGGAAAACTTGAAGTAAAACTCAAAAAATCTAAAAGAAAAAAATAATTACTAATAGAAACAGAAAAGTTTTTAATTAATGAAACTGTTAATATAAAATGGCTAAAACAACAAAAAATAGCCTTAAAATCTGGCTATCTATAATCATAATTACAGGTATTTTAGCAGGATTCTTAATAGGTTTTGGATTTTCAAAATCAGGTTTAGGAGGCTTTTTTATTCTTCATGGAGTGGGAGAAAAAGAAACAACCATGAATGGTAGTATAGAACTCTATACTCATGATAATACTAAAGTGACAGCTATTGACAAAAGTGAAAATCTTGTGTATTATGCTCTAGTAAGCCTTGATAGACTAACAGTTTTAGATAAAGACATAGCTATAGAAAATCTACCAAAAAGTGTGATAGTTAAAGGAAAACTTAGTATATATATAGATATTCCATGGAAATCTATAAATAGGGATAAAAAATTTGGTTATAAAAAATTCACTATAATTTTCAGACAAGTTGATAATAGAGAGTATGTAGCTGTTTATAATAATTTTAAATCTGACTACATTACTGGCGGGGGTGCAAGTGGATTTCCAGATTATCTAAGAAAATACA
>DAOWHW010000043.1 GCA_030641225.1 archaeon
AAAAACTCCTCAAAAAATTATAGTTAAAGCAATTAAGGATTCTGAAGGAAAAGTAATAGTGGAGTTTGTTGGCCTACCACCAAAATTTAGAGTCGAGGAAGAAAAATTGAGAAAGAAGATTGAGAAAGAAAAAAAGAGAGAGGAAGAAAAAACAAAAGTAAGAGAAAAAAGAAAGAAAGAGGAGAAAAAGAAAATAGAAGAAGAAAAAGAGAAAAAAACAGAGGAAGAAAAGAAAGAGGAAGAAAAAAGAAAAGAAAAGGAGAAAGCACTCCATAAGGAAAAGGGAAAAGAAAAACCTGAAATTAAGCATGAAAAGGCAAAACATCTAAAACCAGTAATACAAAGAAAAGCTCTCGAAAAATAAGGTCATAATCATGAAAGATATGAAAGGCATCATAATTCTTGATAAGCCAAAAAGAATAACTTCTTTTGGTGCTTGCGATGCTGTAAGAAACAAGCTAAAGATAAAAAAAGTAGGTCATGCAGGAACACTTGATCCAAATGTTACAGGAGTTTTAATTATAGCTCTCAACAAAGCCACGAAATTAATGCCTTTATTCAACAAACTTGATAAAGAATATGAAGGTATAGCACATTTACATAAAGATGTTTCATTAAAAAAATTAAAAGAAACAATAAAAAAGAAATTTCTTGGAAAAATAAAACAACTACCACCAAGAAAATCAAGAGTTAAGAGAAAAGAACGAGAAAGAATAATATATGAATTTAAAATCTTAAAAAAACAAAACAAAGACTTCAATTTTAGAGTAAAGTGCGAAGCAGGAACATATATCAGAAAGCTAATTCATGATTTGGGTGAAGAACTAAGCTGCGGAGCGCATATGATACAGTTAAGAAGAACAAACCAAGGACCTTTTTCAATAAAACAAGCAGTAAAAATTGAAAAATTAACACAAAAACACATTATTGCAGTAGAGAAAATTATTCCAAAAATATCATCAATTATTTTCATAACAAAAAAAGCAGAAGAAGAACTCAAGCAAGGAAAATTTCTTGAAGCAGAAGACTTAGAAAAAATAAAGGGAGATTTTAAAAAAGAACAAGTGGTTGCTGCTTTTTCTAATAAAAAAGTTATTGCTCTTATAAAACCTTTTTTTAATTCTGACATTATTAAAAAACAGAAAGGCAAGATTTTAAAGCCAGAAAGAATTATTTAGTTGATCAGAGAATTTATATTTTTTTCGAAGAAAGCGCATACAAGTGGAAAATTCAAAAATTTAATGTCAGCTGGAAGATTAGATATAGTATGTCATGTTCTTATCATGGCCTTCTTTGTTTCAAACGCAATTCGTAGAGATATAAAACTTAATTTATTTTTTTATGGTCCTCCTGACCCACCAAAACATCTTATTATAATGAATACAGATAAGACAGGTAAGAATTTTGTAACAATAAGTAAAAAAGATGTAGGTGGACTCATTAAAAGAATGCTTTTTAAATACAAAAAAGGCAAGAAAGTTGAGGTATTTCCTGGATGTTTTATTGAGAAAAAAACATTTGCTAATTTTGTTGAAGAAATTAGCAATCAAGGCAGAGTAATTTATTTACTTGATTCAAAAGGTAAGGATATAAGGAAAATAAAAATAGAAAACAATCCTATTTTTATTTTTGGTGATCACGAAGGAATTCCAAAACAAGAATTAAAAAAGATAAAAAAGATGGTTAAAAAAGTCAGTATTGGTAATATTAAATACTTCTCATCACAAGTTCTTACAGTAATACAAAATGAACTTGATAGACAGGAGATAATTTAAAAAATTAAAATGTCAGGTGATAGATTTAATCCAGCAATAATTTATTTTAGAAATAGAAATACTAAATATAAGAATCATAAAGATCAACTTAACAAGGTTTCATCAAAAATTAATAGAACAAGGGAATTAGATTATCAAAATGATCAAAAAAAATGTGGTGTTAATATAAAAGAAATAATTAAATATGGTCATATATCTCAAGATACAAAATTAGAAAATATGTTATTATTAATCCTTTTATCTAAAAGGCGAAGAATAAATATTTAAATCATTTTTTCTTATTATGAACATGGCTCGAGAAGACCAAATAATAAAAGAGCGTGAAAGAAAACTTAAAGAGTTGAAAAAACAAGGAATTAATCCTTATCCAAATAAATTTGATAAAAAGAATCATTGCTTAGAATTACAAGAAAAATATTTGAAACTGAAAAAAGAAAAAGTAACAAAAGATAGAGTTAAGATAGCTGGTAGAGTCATGACTATAAGAGACATAGGAAAAATTTCTTTCGCAACTTTACAAGATTTTAGTGGAAAAATCCAGATAGTATTGCAAGATAAAAAAACATCAATCAAAGAAATCAAATTTTTTAAAAAATTTATTGATGTTGGAGATATTATTGGGGTAGAAGGAACAATTTTCAGGACCAAACGAGGTGAATTAAGTATTTTGGCTTCAAAAATACAATTGTTATCAAAATCATTAAAACCCTTACCAGAAAAATGGCATGGATTAAAAGATGAAGAAGAAAGATTAAGAAAAAGATATTTAGATATGATTATAAATCCTAATGTTAGAAATCTTTTCATTAAAAAATATAAATTTTGGAAAGCCGTAAGGGGATTTTTACTAAAAAAAGGCTTTATTGAAGTAGAAACTCCTGTTTTGGAAAATACAACAGGGGGGGCAGATGCGCGGCCATTTGTTACGCATTATAATGCTCTTGACATTGATGTTTATCTAAGAATTTCTATGGGAGAATTATGGCAAAAAAGACTAATGATTGGAGGTTTTGAAAAAATATTTGAGTTGGGAAGACAGTTCAGAAATGAGGGGATTTCAGCTGAACATCTACAAGACTATACACAAATGGAGTTTTATTGGGCATATGCAAATTATGAGGATGGTATGAAATTAGTAGAAGAGATGTATAAATATATAGCTAAACAAACCATAGGTAATTTAAAATTTAAAACTCGTGGATTTAACATAGACTTAGGAAAGAAATGGAAAAGAATTGATTATGTTTCAGAAATTAAAAAGCAAACTGGTATAGACTTCTTCAAGAATTCTATAAAAGATATAGAAAAAAAATTAAAAAATTTAAAAATAAAATTTGAATCAAACCTAAGTAAAGAAAGACTTATAGACTTGCTCTGGAAATATTGTAGAAAAAAAATTGTTGGACCAGCATTTTTAATTCATCATCCTATAGAAGTTTCTCCTCTTGCCAAGAGAAGTTCAAAAAATCCAAAAGTTGTAGAAAGATTTATTATTATTTTTGCTGGTAGCGAATTAGGAAATGGCTATTCAGAACTAAATGACCCAATAGATCAAGAACAAAGATTCAAAAGACAAACAGAATTAAGAAAAGCAGGAGATGAAGAAGCTCAAATGCATGACAAAGATTTTGTTGAGGCATTAAAATATGGAATGCCTCCTACCTGTGGTTTTGGGTTATCAGAAAGATTATTTGCATATCTTATTGATAAATCAGTAAGAGAGTGCCAGATATTTCCATTATTAAAGCCTGAAAAATAGAAATAAAAAATAATAATATTTATAAAATAAAAAATCAAGATATTGATATAAAGGAGGAAAAGAATGACAGAAAAGAAAAAAGAAAAAAAACAATATACAGCAAGATGTATGAAATGCAAGGAACAAAGAGATGTTAAAGACCCAGAATTTGTAGAAATAAGAAAGGGTGTATGGGCAGTGAAGGGAAAATGCAAGGTTTGCGGTACTAAAGTGTATAGGATTATTGGAAAAAGAAATAAATAATCTCTGGAAGACAACGATGGTAGAAATTGTTGTAAAATCAAAAATTAAGGAAGTTATTAAAGAACTTCGTATTTCAGCTGATCTGGCTAAAGCTCTCAATAAGAAAGTTGAACAACTTCTTAAAGAAGCAGAAGAAAGAGCAAAATCCAATCATAGGACTACAGTAATGCCTCAAGATATATAAAAACAGTAATTATCTATTTCTAAAATCATCTTTTATTGATATAGCATATGGAAAATATAAAAACAATTAAAGACTGGAATAAGTTAGAAGAAGAGATTTTTGAAATTCAGGCTCAAATTGAGTCAGGAGGTTGGAGTTGGGGGAAGCCAACTAAAAAGACAGATCCTTTACTAGAATCTATAGTTTCTAAGCTGAGAATTCAAAACAAAGAAAAATGGGTTGATATTGATTATCCTAGGAGCCATGAAGAGGATGAAGCATCAGGTTATTTATCTTTTTATGTTGCTAATTCTGCAAAAATAAATACTGTAAATTATGTCAAACTCAAAAAAAGTTGTATCACAGGAGATTATATAGCTAAAATCCAATTTAATAAGCCAAAATCCTTTGATTTAGAAGATTTTAAGAAAAAATTTTGGCAGTCTATAAATAAAATTATTTTTATGTATAACTCATTAGGAGAAATTCAAAAAATAGAAGAAAAAGATAATAAAGTCATAGTAAAAGTCTATTGTAAGGTAGCAGAGTGTTTAAGGTTTTCAAATCTTTTATCATCTCTCAAAAATATAAATAAAAAAACTTTAAATATCTTATTATACTAAAAAATATATGAACAAAAAAAGAGGATGTGATGCTGAACGTGAATTATTGCATTTACTGGGACAAAAAAATTTTTCTGTTGCTAGGGTAGCAGGAAGTGGAATGATTTCTGAGACTAATTGTGATCTTCTAGTAAGTAATGGTAAGAAAAAGTATGCTATTGAAGTTAAAATTTCCTCAAATAACAAGAAATATCTTGACAAAAAACAAATAAAAGATCTAATAATCTTTTCAAAAAACTTTGGTTTTAAACCATTACTAGCAATAAAATTTTTAAGAAAAGGATGGTGGTTTATTGAACCAAAAAATCTTGGAGAAACAAAGAAAGGTTATGTTATTTCATTAGAAAAGATAAGATTAAAAAATGTATCATTATTCAAAAAATAAATGAAAAAAATAATATTTTTAATTTTTGTATTATTATTATTACTATTCTTGTTTTTTGGCTCATCCAATTCAATTTCAGCTCAGACAATAAAAGAAGATTATTTTTTAATTCAAATTAATCTTTTTAGTGATGGCTCAGCTCTTGTTGTTGGATCATCAAATATTAACCCTGATATAGAAGAAATAAGTTATGAAAATCAAACCATATATGGGATAAGCCAGTATTTAACAAATAAACAGAAAGAAAAATGGAATTTTAATCTTAATCTTGAGAAAGTTTTTTCAGAGATTTATGTTAAAGTTATTTTACCTGAAAATGCAAAAGTTGGTGACATAGACTCAAATTTGATTTCATTTATTAGTACAGAAGATAATATGATTATAATTGAATTTATTGATACTAATAAAAATCTAATTATTAAATTTGATTATGAATTAAATTCTACTTCCATTAGTGAAGCAAAAAATTATAAAATTTATTTTTTAATCATCCTAATAATTGTTGCAATAATAATAATTATAATTTTGTGGTGGTTTTTTTTAAGAAAAAAATTTAAGAAGAAGAAAAAGAAAGAAAATTTATTAAGAAAAACTAAAATAAAGAAAAAGAAGAATAATTTACAAGAAAAATTAAAAGCAATAAGACAAACACTAAATGAAAGAGAAAATAAAATTATAAAAGAACTTATTGAACATAAAAAATTAAAGCAATCGCAGCTGCAACACTTGACAAAAATTCCTAAAGTATCATTATCAAGATATCTTGTTTCTTTAGAAAATAAAAATTTAATAATAAAGAAAAGTCTTGGCAAGACAAATATCATTGAAATTAATAAGAATTTTGGTAAATAGAAAAAAATAAAATTATACTAAATTGTTCCATTCTGTTCCACATTGCCTTTTTATATAGTTCCATTGTGCTATTTTTACAAAAAATGATAATAAAAATCAAAAATATGGAACATAAATCATGGGAGGTTAAAAAATAAAAATGAATAAAATATTAAGTTTGCTTTGTGTAAGCTTTTTAGTATTGTTTTTAGTATCAGCCAGTTTTGCAATAGCAGATAACACAGAATGTGAAGTGGATTCAGATTGTGAAGAAGATGAAGTTTGTGTAGAAGGAGAATGTGAAAAAATAGAGGAAGAACCAGAATGTGAAGTGAATTCAGATTGTGAAGAAGATGAAGTTTGTGTAGAAGGAGAATGTGAGGAACTAGAAGAGGAAGATGGAGATGAGATAGCTGCTAACGTAAAGTTGCCTTTTGTTAAAGTTGCTAGTATTTGGAATGGATTTATTGTAAATGAAAATGAAACAGAAGCTGAACAAATAAGAGTGGTTTTAACAAGACAGAGGTATGGAAGATTTTTTTCTGTAATAGATGAGCAAATTATAGAGGAAATTAAATCTATAAAAGAAACAGAAACACCAAAAGAAGCAAAAGTGAAGATAAAAGAATTAATACAACAGAGAGTTCAGAATATTACTCAAGAAAATGGGGTTGTTGGTGGCTTGCTTATTATAGGTAAAGGAAAAAATCATGAAACTTATAGGCTTGTTGCTAAAGAAGTTACAGAAGAAACTGCAGAATTTGATATCTACAAACTTGGAGCAATAAAACTAACCACAAAACCCAAACTAGGCTTATTTATTGGAATAAGAAGAGCTTTTGGTTTAGCAAAGAAAGAAGAAACAACTGAAGTTGTAGAAGAAATTAATGAAACTGAGATTGAGCCAATTGGAAGCTTAAGCGTAGAAAGAAATAGCTATGAGCATATTGAAATTGAATATGGAACACTTGAACTTGAAGAAACAGAATACCAAGGTTCCTGGGATGTAACAGCTTATTCATTCCATAAAATAGGTTTATATAAAAAAGCATAAATCCAAGAAGAATAAATTTGAATTTTTTTCTTTTTCTTTTTATTTTTTAATTTTTAATAATTTAGTCCAACCAAAGTATTTTAAAATATCTTTTTCTTTCTAATATCAAGGGGCTATAGTTCAATGGTAAAATAGTCGGCTCCAGACCGACAGTCGGGGGTTCGAGTCCCTCTGGCCCCATCTAATTTTAAAAAAGAATTCTATTAAACAGAAGGAACTTCATAAGGATTAATTATTGCTGTGCAATATTTTGATCTTGGACTAGCTAAGCCTTGTCTGCCAGGCACTGCCCCAGGATAATTATCCCATTCATCTTTACATTTTACATAATATAAATGGTCAGTAGACCAGTAATAAGTATGACTAAAGCCATCTACTGTAACAAATTGGGTGCCATCACTAAAATTATAATCACAGTTGTCTGGACTAAATACACATTCAGATTCCTCATCTGTTTCTATGTATAAATCACTACCAGCATAATACATTCTGATAATTTTTGGAGAATCAATATCTTTGAGCACTTCAAAAGCCACATCTCTTATTTCTTCTAAGCCGCCTCTATCTCGACATCTTGCATAAAGAACATGTACTAATCCTTGTGGCTCTGCATTCAATTCTTCTTCAACAAGACCTTCATGTCTTGTGTCATAATAACCTTCTTCTACAATATAGTTCATTTCACCCCATTCAGCTGGTTGTGGTTTATTGCTTGGATAATTTTTCCATTCTTCTATGCCATATTTACACATAGTCATTCTTGAGGTATTCACAAGAATCTCAGGATGTCTATCATATGTTTCCCATAGTGGTGTTTTCTGAATAGGTTTTTCTATTTCCATATCAAAAGGTGGATGAGTCATAATAATAAAAAAATAACTATCATCTTCTTCCATTATATTTCCTTTAATATCAGAACATCTAAACATATATGTGAATACTTTACTTGTTCCAGTCATTCCATAACCCTTCATTTGTTCCCACATTTCAGGTGGTATTTGATCAGCAATTTCAGGATCTTCACTTAGTTCTTTTATTTCATCCCAATCAATTATTTCAGAGTATTTTTCATCTAAATCAACATCCATATAACATTTACCACAATTATATTTATCATAACAAGTTACTTCTCCATATTGATCTGGACGTGAACAACACTGTTCAGTATCTTGATTACAATGAGATGTCTGCTCAATATTCCATACTTTGGTAGTTAGATCCACAGAACACATATCATTCCATTCTGTTGTTAGATTATTTCCGCATTGTTCTGCTTCACCAATATGTGAAAATTTACAGAATCCAGAATCATCTAATCTTATCTTGATTTGTTCTTTGGTTTTTTCATCACTCCAAGAATCTGTAAGAGGATTTGGTATAACTTCAATAATAT
>DAOWHW010000056.1 GCA_030641225.1 archaeon
ACTCCTGTGAGAGCTGCTCCAGCATAGCCCACTGCATCAATAAAACCAGTAACAGAACTGGTTGCTTTTCTTGACCCAACATCCATAGGTAAAGCAGTTACTATCATTACATGCGGTCCATAAGTCATAAAACCTATTGTTGCTAAAATAATTAAACCTAAAACCCAGTTTTCTACAGGTATATAAGGAAATATCCAAGCTACTATGCCAAGAATTAACAACATTATTACAGCTATTGGTGCTTTTCTTAAATTAAAAAACTTAGTTGATGCCCAGCCAGCAAATACAGCACCAAGAGAACCTATAAGAGGAATTAATAAAGTTTTATAAGCTGCAGTTGAAATAGAAGCATTCTGAACTTCAAATAAATAAGTGGGAGCCCATCCAAGGAAACCATATCTAACAATATTTAAGGCAAATAAACTAAATGCAACAACCCAAATAGTTGGGCTTGTGAATACTTTTTTTAAGGTATATTTAAAACCCAAATGATGATCTTTTCTTATTTTTACTTCTTTGGTTTTATATTTTCCATTTGCTTGTTCTTCAATTGTTGGTAAGCCTACTTCTTCTGGTGCATTTCTTATTCTAATTAAAAAATGAATACCAATTAACAAAAAGATAGCTGCAGGAATCCAAAAAGCCCATCTCCATCCAAATAAGCCAACTACAAGACCTGCTAATGCTAAGGAGATAGCACTACCTATCTGATATGATGTTCCTAACAAGCCAGAAATTTTTCCTCTTTGTTTAATTGAAAACCAGTTTGCTATTGTTTTAACAGTTGGAGCCCAACCCATTGATTGGAAAAAACCATTAAGACCCCAAATTAATATCATACCACCAATAAGGCCATTAGTGAAACCAAAAATTATATTTAATATTGCTGAAAATAAAATTCCTATTGAAATAAGTCTTCTTGCTCCAAATTTATCTCCTAATTGACCATTAACAAATTGGCCAATTGCATAAAAAGCAAACAAAGCAGTTAATACCAAGCCCATTATTGTTTTTGAAAGGCCAAATTCAGCCATTATGCCAGGCATTGCAATAGACATATTGACCCGACATAAATAAAAAAAAGCATAAGTAATCCAAACAGTAAAGAAAATTCTTTTCTGCCAATATTTTATTTTTTGTTTCTCATTCACTTTAAATTTCTTATTTTTCTTTTGATTGCTGTACTTGATTGTTTAGGATAACAAGGTGTCATTATAATTCTTCCTTTAAACACTTTTTTTAGTTGTTTAAGATAAGAATTTCCTATATGGCTAGTGCTTTCCATGTGAATATCTGGCTGTAATGCTTTTAAATTATTAATTGGAGAATATTCATGTTGTGGAACTGCACAATCAACACATGCCATAGATTTAACTAATGCAAGTCTTTTGCTAAATGGAATTATAGGTCGTGTTTTTTTTTCCATGACTGCTTCGTCTGTCAATACACCAACAATAAGTTTATCGCCAAGAGCTTTGGCATTTTCTAATTGTAATAAATGGCCTTCATGTAGGATATCCCCACAAATATATGCATAAACTATTTTCATTTTCTCGCTCGCTTTTTATGGATTTTAAAAATTCTATTTATAATTTTTTTAGTGGATAATTTTTCATAAAATGGAGGTTTAATAATTTCTCCTCCAATTTTTTTAATATAAGCAGATCCTGGAACATTTTTCCAATTAGAACCATGAACAAGAATTATTTTTGCTTTTTTAAATTGATTGTGAATTTTCTTTAAATTTTCTGTGGGGTCTTTGCTTGTTTGAGTCATAACCATATCAACACATCTAAGAGAAGAAACTATGGCCTGTCTCTCTTTAAGATCAGCAATAGGCTCTTCTTTATATAATTGTATAGCTTCATTGGTAAGAACACCACAAATATGAAAATCTCCAAGAGAATTCGCTTTTTCTAATAATTGAAGATGTCCATAATGAAATAAATCAGCTACAACAAAACTATAAACAATGCTTTTTATTTTTTGCTTTTCTATTCCTATAATATCTCCTTCTTTAATTCCAGAACCTTTTGGAATGGTTACACAAAGTTGTCCATTAGATTTATTTAGCCAAACTGCTTTTTTCATAATCTACTAGTGTTACTAGTATTTATAAAGATTTATATAGTTAATTTTATTACTTACTTTTTCAGAATTTTAATTAATTTAAAATCTTCTTTTTTTATGCCTTTGATCGCAAACATAACAGTAAAGTAAATTACTATAGCAAGCAAAATCATAATTATGCCTGTAAAAATATTAAGAGCAACAAAATAATCATAAATAAACAAGAATGCAAGCATAACTAAACTTGCTAAAAAAGGCTTGATAAAAGATATTTTATTTGGACTTATCTTTAGTTTTTTCTTACTTAATATCATTAATGATCCGAGAAAGATATAACGACTTATGAATGTCGCAGCAGCAGCTCCGATTAAACCATATTCTGGTTTTATTTTTATCAAATAAGAAATAAACACAAAATTAAGAATTATATTAAGAACAGCGACTATTGACATTGTTATTGCTGTATATTTTGGTTTTTCTTTAGCATTAAATAATATTATATAAAGATTTGAAAAAATTCCTTCTAAAATTAGCAAGCTTAAAAATACAGAGGTTATGAGTAAAGTTATTCTATATTCGAGAGGTACATAAGCTTGACCATATAAAATTTGTAATGCTGGAATGAAAATATAAGCTATGCCAATTGTTGCAGGAAATGCAAGAATAACAAAATAATGAAAAGTTTTTTTAAATGCTCTTTTAAGTTTTTCTATTGTAGTACTTAATTGAGTAAAAGCTGGAAAAACAACACCACTAAAACCTATTAAACCTAAAACTCCGCTGACTAGCGTGATGATTGCTGCATAATAACCAATAAAGTGAGAAGGTAAAAAATAACCTAGCATTAATTTATCAATATTAACAAAAATAATTGCACTTAATGAGCTAATAGCTAAAAAACCTGAAAATGTTAAAAGGCGTCTTCTTTCAACAGGTTCTTTTTTACCTTTAATTAAAAATTTATATTTTTTATTTATTATTATAAAGGCGAAAATTAAAGCAAATAGTGATGAGATAGCTAGAACAGCAAAAACAATTGCCACAGTTTTATAAAAATAAAGAAATGCTGCTATGAGACCGACTCTCGAAGCTTGAAATATAGTTTCAGCTATCGCACTATATTTTACTTTTTGAAGAGCAAGAAATAATGAGTTAATAGTGCCATAAATAGAGGTGATAAATAAATATATTGAACCTATCTGTAAAGGTAATATTAATTCTGGTTTTTTGAATAATACTGCAAACCAACCAGCAAGTAAAAATAAAAGAATTGAAATTACTAGAGCAAGAATAAATTTAAATTTTATCAGGAAAAGAAACCTTGATCTTACTTCTTTTTGTTTTTTCCTTTTTTTTATTTTTTTGCCTAAACTTTCTGATATGTATCTTACTATAGCACTCCCTAAACCAAGATCAGTAATAGAAACTATTGTTAATATTATTGCAAGTGTCAAAGAATAGAGACCAAAAAGCTCTGGAAAAAGCAGTCTTGCTATAATTATTGTAAAAATTAATGCACCTATTTTTGAAACTATTCCAGAAAGACTTTGAAAAAAAGCATTCTTAACTACTATTTGTGTAAGACTCTTTTTCTTTTTCATTCTAATTTTTTATAATATAAAAAATTAAGGAATATGCTTTTATATATTTTCTATTTTGTTTGAATGAATCATTAATTAAATCTATAGTTTCATGAAATAAACACCCTAATAAGAAAGGCCAGAAAAAACTTAAGAAAAAAGCCAAAATTAAAAGAAAAATAAAAAATTCAATTGTATGAAAAATAAATAATAACTTTTTCGGCTTTTCAAATTTTCTAAGTTTTTCTTTTCTTAATTGGTGTCTGAAATATTTATATGCCTTAAAAAAATTAAAATCTTTCTTTTTTATTATATAAAGAAAATAGTGATCAATATCAATAAAAATAGCTCCTGTTAAGAAAAGAAGAATAAATAATAAACTTGGATTTATAGAAAAAATTATTAATGCTATGATTATAGAAAAAATTATATGATAAATTGGAAGCATTTTATCTAATTTTCTTTTACTTTTTAATCTTTAGTGATTTTTCTTAGGATTTCAGCAAAAGCAGGCCTTGTTATAAAAACACCAACAGTTATACCTAATAAGGTTGTAACAACAAAACCACGAAGTAGGCCCGCACCAGCAGACCACAAAGGTAGTAATGCTAAGGCAGTTGTTGCATACGCAACAAATATAATAAAGAACGCTCTTTTAATTCGTTGTTTAGCACTATATTGTCTTGAAACTCGCATTTCATCTATCATAATTATTTGATCGTCAACACCAGTACCCAAAGCAGCAATAATTCCAGCTATGCTAGGCAAGTCAAGATTCCAATTAATTATAGCAGCTATTGCAAGCACTAATATAACTTCTGAAACAAGAGTTATAATAACAGGTAGAAATAAAATAAAACGCCTATAACGTAAATAAATAATTAAACAAACAGCTAAGAAAACAGCCAAGGCAACTATAAAAACATTCTTTGTAAACTCTTTTCCTAAAAGAGGACTTACAGAATCAAGTTTTACAATATTAAGTTTAAATGGCAAACTTCCTGTTATAAGAATTGTTTGTAATTTTTTCATGTTGTCTTGTGCAGCTTCATAAGCTTCAACTCTTGTAGTTCCAGTTCCACTACCACTTATAGCAACTCTTGTAGTTTCTTGGCCTTTTAGACTAACATCAATTAAGAGTGTATCTACTAATATATCATCTAAGAATAAATCAAGAGTTTCATTAAGATACCCTACCTTATCTCCAATATCTTCTTTTAATCTAGAGGTTATTTCAGCGTGTTTTTTTGCAGCATGCTCAGAAAGATGAATCTCAAAATTAAATCTACAAATTTCTCCTCCTTCTATCTCACTACATTGTTCTATATATGCACAAGAAGCATCATTTCTGCAGACAAATGTAATATCTTTCTGGCCACCAACAAAAACAGTTTTATTTCCAATCTTAGCTTCAAACTTACCTTGTTTACTAATAAGATCTTGAAGTTCTCTTGGTGTTGCACCTGCAAGTTCAACCATCATATAACGATTTCCAGTTAAATCAGAGATTTCTCTAATATTAACATCAATTAAACCATAAACATTTAACCTATAACGAACAGTTTCAAGAAGGCCAGCCATCTCATTAGCATCTAGAGGTCTTTCAGGTTCTACAAGTGCACGAGCACCACCTCGTAAATCTAAGCCGGTCTTAATTCTTGTTTTTGGGATTTCAGAAACAGTAATTCCAAGATTAGAATTAGCTAAAAAAATGTATTCAGATTTATCAGTTATTATTATTATTTTTTCTCTAGGTCCACCAATACTAATATTACTCTCATTACTAATATTGGTTTCATTATCAAGAATAGGAACTGCTTCTGGAAGATATGCTAAAGCTTCAGCATAATCTTCTATACTATTTATAGAATGACCATTTATTTCTTTAATAATCTCTCCCGCAATTATGCCTTGTTCTGAGGCAGTTGAATTTGGCTGAACTTCCTTAATAACTATATTGCCACTAAAAGATTGCCAATTAATAATAAAAAGAGCTCCTATAATTAATAAAATAATTAAAATCCAAATTCTAAATCCTATTTTTACCATCTTAAATTCATTTAAGTAATTTTTTTCTTTTTGCACCACCATTTAAGTATCGAAGCATTACCAAACCATGTTGAAATCAAATCAACAAAAAGTCCAGCAGAAAGTATAAAGAAAATTTGTTTTAATACAGATGACTGAGCAACAAAAAAACCAATAAGAACTGCTATCAAGGAAGTTAGAGTCATTGTCAGGCCAGTTTTTGCTGATGATTTAATTCTTGAATTTAATCTTCCTTCACCCCTTCTTTTAATGACTTTAGTTGTTAACATAACATCTGTATCAACACTATAACCAATAAGCATCAATAAAGCTGCTATACCAGCTGTTGAAATATGAAATCCAAATAAATTAGCAATAGCCAAAGCCCCAATAATATCCATAAGTGCTGCCATAATAACAGCAAGGGAAGGTATAAGATTTCTAAAAATAATAAAAATAGTTATTGCCATAATAAAGAAAGCAATAATTAAAGCTATCAACATCTGCTTATAAAAATTTTGACTTAAAGTTGCACCACTCATTTCAATACTGGAATTTAAATCATCGAGTTCATAACCCAAAAATTCTTCAAGTGCATTAACAGTCAAATCAACATCAGATTTTGTTTCAATAACTATGGCAATTTGTCTTCTTGTTGTTATATCTTCTAATCTTCTTGTACTAATATCCTCTAACTTATCTGCCAAAGCATTTTCTAATTCCGCAAGATCAATTTTCGCGCTAGTATAAACAGTCACAACTGTTCCACCAGTTAATGTGACATCTTTATACATAATATCACCATGAACAGAATAAAAAAATCCAATATAGATAAAACAAGCCAATAAAATAATCAGAGATATAAAAAAGAGTTTTTTATAATTTCTATCATACCATTCTGATTTATTAAATTTTTTTCTTGGCTCAGGCTTTTTTTCCTCAATCTTTTTCTCCTCTATTTTTTTCTCCTCAACTTTTTTCTCTTCCACTTTCTTCTCTTCTTTTTTTTTCTTCTATCTTAGCATTTGTCTTAGTTTCTGCTTTAGCTTCCGTTTTAGTTTCTGCCTTAGTTTCTGCCTTAGTTTCTGCCTTAGCCTCTTCTTTATCCTCTTCCATTTTAATATTTAGGTAGTTTAATTTAAAAACTTTCTTACTATATCTTACTAAGATTTTTAAAGAAAATTTCCTTATAAATTATAAGCGTCAGTAGTCTAATGGTAGGACCTTAGCCTTCCAAGCTAATGATCTGGGTTCGAGTCCCGGCTGACGCATACTATTTAGAATTCTTCAGCGCTCCCGGCAGGATTCGAACCTGCAACCTATGGCTTAGGAGGCCATTGCTCTATCCATTGAGCTACAGGAGCTTAATGCGGGAGACAGGATTCGAACCTGCGTAGACACTAAGTCATCAGGTCTTGAACCTGACCCGTTTGACCACTCCGGCACTCCCGCATAATAAAGATAAATTCTTTATCCTTATAAAATTTTAGAATAAAAAATCTCAAAAGAAAAGAAAGTAGAAAGGATCTAGGTGACCTTCCGAAGAAGATCGTCAGTAAGCACCGAAGTGCTATACTGTAAATCCTAGATTATCCCTACTCTCTATTAATGGTCTGGTTTCCATTTTATTTAAAATTTTCGGCAGTAGATAGGAAAGTGTCAAAGTGGGCAAAACTTTCTAAAATTTGAAGTGCAGGTTCTTTCTGCTTTTTACTCTATGGGCTTTTAGTGGATGATACATTAACATTCCACTTTCCACAACGAGACCCCCAACATGCTATAATCTCTTTCCCCTTCAAAATCCTTACAATTTCGCAATAATTTGGACAATCTTGACATTCAAAGCCTTTTGTCTTATAGTCAAATTCTATAATGTTGAATCCTTTAAAATTAGTTTTTTTCACATTTTCTTTCATTACTAGCAATGCTGCCCCAATACAACCCATTATTTTGTGCTCTTTAGGGACTATAATTTTACATTTTAGTTCTTCTTCAAATGCTTTAACTACTCCAATATTGGATGCGACTCCTCCTGAAAAAATAATCGGCTCTTTTAATTCTCTATTTTTTGCGACATTATTCAAAAAATTTCTTGTCAATGCAGAGCATAAACCTGCAATTATATCTTCTTTAGCATACCCCCTATTAGCTTTATGAATCATGTCCGACTCTGCAAAAACGCTGCATTTGCCTGAAATATTTACTTTAGTCTTTGACTTTAACGCAAACTCTCCAAATTGTTCAATCGGAATTTTGAGTCTTTTTGCTTGATGTGTCAAAAAACTTCCTGTACCAGCTGCACATAAAGAATTCAAATTGTGCCATATAGGAATTTCATTTTCTAATAATATTACCTTCGAATCCTGACCACCTATTTCCAAAAGAGTTTTTATGTTTTTATTGTAATGAAGCCCTGCGATTGCTTGTGCTGTTATTTCATTTTTTATTATATCTCCCCCAATTAAAACACTTGCCAAATATCTTCCAGAGCCAGTACAACCAATTCCTTTGATTTCTTTTTCATCAATCTTACCTTTTAATTTTAACAAACATTTTTTAATGGCTTCTATAGGATAACCTTCTGTTTCAAGATAGATAGAATTGACCACTTCTTTCTTGTCATTTAGGATAGCAATTTTGGTAGAAATACTCCCAATATCCACACCCATAAAATATTTATTCATTTTTCTGCTTTTTCATTTTTATCATATCAACGAATGCTTCTAATCTTGTATTGACTCCCTCTTCAGCCGTGTGTTCATCAAATACCAGGTGAATTATGGGAATATTATATTTTTCACTTATCCCATCTAATAATTTTGTTACTACTGTTTCAGGTGAACAGGGGAAGGGAAAGAGATGAATAACCCCATCATAATTTTTTTGTATGGCATCTAGGGTGTTTAGTATGGATTCTGATGCATGACCCCCAAGTTTTTTGAATGGTAAGTGTTCTTTTGCCAATCTTAGTGTTTTTTTTCTTGCAAAATCAATCTTGAACATCTGCTTTAACCCGTGATTTATGAAATAAGACAATGAGAGGGGATTTTCAACACTTACACCCAATTTTCTCAATTTTTTTATTAAATCCATATTTATCCTATTTTCAATAAGGGTATACATCTCTCCAGTTATTAAAATCTTAATATCTCCTTTATTTTTTAATTGGTCCTCTTTTTCAATTTTCTTTATTTCTTTCAAAGCTTTAAAAAAAGATTTTATTCCTTGGATAACTGTGACATTGGGATTGAGATGCTTTTTAATATCTTTCAAAAATCTTAGGGGTTTGAATGGGCTCATTACAATTAACTCCACATCATACCCTAATTTCTTTAATACCCCTCTATGCAATATTGGATAAGAAGACATCCTACAACCACCTTCAGTGGTATATGTCATAATGTGTGTCGCCCCTTTCTCTATGCTTTCAATAAAATTGCCTAATAATATTTTACAGGGCAGACACATAAGCTCATCGGTATATTTTACACCAATATTTATTGTTCTTTTTGTTATTGGAACTGGTGACTCAACATTCAATCCAAATCCCTCTAAAAATAATTTAAAGACTTCAGTATACATACCAAAGCTGGGAAATGAGACTATCTTTTCTTTTTTCATTTTTTATCTCCTAAAAGAACTTTTTCAATTCTTTTTAGATAAGAATTAGTATGACTTTAAATTACTTTCCTATCTGTTATTCTGTTAGAAACCTTTAAAAACATTTTTTCTTTTATATTATCGAAGACAGCCATAGTAAGCAGGAAACACCTGTTCCCATCTCGAACACAGAAGTTAAGCTGTTTACGTTACAAGCTGTACTGGCTTCGGTCGGAAAACTTGTAAGCTGCCTTCTTTTTAGATTTTTGATTTTCTAAAATGAGAAAAAAACCAGATAAAATAGTTCTTGATAATATTAGAAAATTGTTTATATTAGCAAAAAAAGAATCAAAAAAAAGACCAAAATTTGCTCAAAGATATGTAAGCTTGACTAGAAAAATGGCCAAGCGTTCTAACATTTCGCTAAAAAAATATAGAAGAAAATTTTGTCATAAATGTAATATTTATTTTGTACCAGGCAAAAATTGCCAAGTTCGATTATCAAAAAATAAGATTTCAATAAAATGTCTTGAATGTGGTCATTATGCTAGATATATCTATAAGAAATAAAGAGAAAAAATGAAAAGTGAAAGGAGGTAAAAAATAAAATGGCTTTATTGGAAATATCAGGATTACTTTTAGGAATCCTGGCTATTGTGTTTGGAGTATTTGTATTAATTTTTCCAAAACTTCTTAAATATTTGGTAGGATTTTATTTTATATTAACTGGAATTTTAGCAGTAATTTCAGCAATATAGAAAATTATGAAAATTAGAATAAGAATAATTAAAATTTTTTGAATTTACTTGTTAATTCAAGTAAATCAACATGTCCTAAAAAGACTGCTCTGCAACAGTATCTTTCTAAACCAAGATCATCAAGAACTTTTTTTGGATTTTCTCCTTTCTCAACTCCATCTTTAAATTTTTGCCATAAATGAGCAATTGGTTTTCCGCAACTGAAACATCTTATTGGAATTATCATTTTTTATTGTATAAAATAGTATATTGATTACGTAACAATTATATTAATTTAAAGGTTTTGTTTTAGTGTATTACTACTTCAAAATTACGGGGAGAAACCTTTTTAAATCTTCGTTGTCTCTTTTAGTGAGGCTAAGGAAAAAGAAAATGAAACAATCTTTGATAAAATTAAAAGAAGTTAGCAAAATTTATGGGAAAGAGATGGCAGAAGTTAGAGCTTTACAAGATGTTTCTGTTGAAATTAATAAAGGAGAATTTGTTGCAATAATGGGTCCTTCTGGAAGTGGAAAAAGCACTTTTATGAATATAGTTGGCTGTCTTGACATACCAAACAAAGGAAAGATTTTTCTGGAAAATAGAAATATTTCCCTTTTAGAAGAATCTGAACTAGCTCAAATTAGGGGTAAAAAAATTGGTTTTGTATTCCAGCAATTTAATTTGATCCCAACATTTAATGCTTTAGAAAATGTTATGCTTCCAATGATTTTTCAAAATATTCCTAAAAAAGTTAGAGAGAAAAGAGCTCTTGATTTATTAAACCAGGTTGGATTAAAAAAAAGAATAAAACATCTTCCTAGTGAATTAAGTGGTGGAGAACAGCAGAGAATAGCAATTGCAAGAGCATTAGCTAATGATCCTGAAATAATTCTTGCAGATGAACCAACAGGAAACTTGGATAGTAAGACAGGAAAAGAGATTATTATAATATTAAAAGAACTGAACAAGAAAGGAAAAACAATTATTGTAGTTACCCATGATACTGATATTGCAAAATGTGCCAAAAAAATAATAAAACTTAAAGACGGAAGAATAATTAAAAAATAAAAGAAAAAGAATGAAAAAAATAAATTTGATATTTTTATTTTTGTTTATGTTTATTTTTGTAATTATTAATTTAAGTAATGCCCTTGCATTAGATGTTGATATTGTTGGTTATAATCCTTATCCTACTAAACCAGCAGAATCATTTATTGCTCAATTTCAGATAGAAAATAATGAAGACATTGTGTTAGAAAATATAACACTAAATTTAGATGTTAGTAATCCTTTCTCATTGCTGTCTTCAGATGAACAATTCATTGAATCACTAATGCCAGGACAAATAGAATTAATAGAATTTATAATTTATGTGGAGGGTTCAGCAAATCCTGGGGAATATGAAATTGAATTAAATTATAAAGTAGGGGATGAAGACTGGAGAGACAAAGAATTTAAAATAAAAGTTAGAGAAAAAGAAGTTTTTCTTGAAGTTGTTTCTGTAAAATCAATTCCAGAAAAAATTTCTCCAAGTGAAGAGGCTGAGGTTAAGATTAAAATAAGAAATAATGCCAGGTCTTTAATTAAAGATATTACTATAAAATTAGATTTATCTGGGGAAATTCCTTTTGCTCCAATATCTTCAACAACAGAAAAAAGAATTGATGAGCTTTATTCTGGAGAGGAAAAAGAAATTATTTTTAATATAATTGCTCTACAAAATGCTGAATTAAAAACATATAAAGTTCCTCTTCAGATTGAATATTATGATGAATATGGTGAAAAATATACAAAACAAGATTTGATAAGTCTTCTTGTTTCCTCGGAACCACAAATTACAGTTAAAATAGAAAAAAGTGAGCTTATAGAAAACATGAATAGCAAAGTTAAAATAAAAATCTTAAATACAGGACTTGGGGGGGCTGATTTTTTAAATGTTCAGCTTTTTGAACTAAGTAATTATGAGATAATTTCCTCAGATGAAGAATATATTGGCCAAATAGATTCAGATGATTATGAAACCATTGAGTTTGAATTAATCCCAAGGAAAGCAGGCAATATTCTATTGCAAGGAATAATAAATTATCGAGATTCTAATAATAAGGAATATTCTGAGCAGATAACTCTTAGTGTAAAGGTCTATAGTATTGGTGAGGCAAAAAATCTTGGATTAATTAAAACAAATTACACTTTTCTTTTTGTTAGTATAGCGGCTCTCCTGATTATTTGTTTCTTCTTATATAGAAAATGGAAGAGAAAGAAAAATGCTAGCAGATTATCTTAAGTTTGCATTTAATAATTTAAGGCATCGTAAGTTAAGATCATGGCTTACTATGGTTGGAATTTTTATTGGTATAGCTGCTGTTGTAGCTCTGATTTCTATTAGTCAAGGCCTACAAGGAGCAATAACAGAACAATTTGAGATGTTTGGCACTAATAAACTTATGATTATGCCTGGAGGAATGGGAGCAATGTTTGGAGCATTTGGTGAGGAACTTACACAAGATGATTTAGATGTTGTGCAAAAAGTAGAAGGTGTTGATATTGCAGCAGAAATGTTTTACAGATCAGGGAAAATCAAATTTGAGGATGAAATAAAAAGTACTTTTATTATTGGTTTGACAACAGATGAAACAGCTGAAATTATTAAAAATATGCAAGGTTTTGAAGTTGAAGAAGGCCGGGATTTGAAAAAGGATGATAAATATAAAATAATTATTGGATGGAGTTTGTGGAATAACGATTTTTTTGAAAAATCAGTAAATTTGAGAGATAAAATAGAGATTAAAGGAAAAGAGTTTAGAGTTGTTGGATTGATAAGTAAAATTGGAAATAGGGCAGATGATTCCCAAGTTTATATTCCAATAGAAACTGCAAGAGAAATTTTTGATGAACCTGATGAAATTTCTACAATTTTTGTTCAGATTAAAGAAGATGTTAATATAAAAGATGTTGCTGAGGAAATTAAAAAAGAATTAAGAGATAGCAGGAATGAAAAGGAAGGAGAAGAGAGTTTTAGTGTCCAAACTTTTGAACAAATTCTTGAACAGGTAAATAATGTTTTGGGAGTAATTACTATTGTTATTGTTGGTATTGCAGCAATCTCCGTAGTTGTCGGTGGTGTTGGAATAATGAATACTATGTATACTTCTGTTCTTCAAAGAACAAGAGAGATTGGAATAATGAAAGCAGTTGGAGCAAAAAACTCAGACATTTTACAAATTTTCTTAATAGAGTCTGGTTTTTTTGGCTTAGCAGGAGGCACTATAGGAATAGCAGCAGGTGTTGGAATTGCAAAAGTTTTAGAAATTATAGCTTATCAAGCAAATTTTCCTCTTCTTAAAGCATATTATGGCGCTCCATTGCTTATTGGGGCCCTATTTTTTTCATTTGTCATAGGCGCAGTATCAGGAACACTACCAGCTTTACAAGCTTCTAGATTAAGACCTGTAGAAGCATTGAGATATGAGTAAAGAAATAATAAGAAAATTATTGAAACATTTCTTCTAACTTAGATAACTAATTTCTTCTAGTTTAGGGATAACTTCTTCTGCATTTATTTTTTTTGAAGCTATTATTTTAAAGATGCCTTTAATATCTGGTATCGTTGGAATTAAAAAATTATGATATTCATTAAAATATATCTCGTTAATTTTTTTACCAGAAGTATAGACTCTAATGACAGCTCTATAAACTGACCCTGATCTTTTTTTAATTGTCTTCTTTTTTTGATAGAATAATTTAATCTTTTCTCCATCAATACTTACATATTTGATTTCCATAGTAATAATAAATTATCTATAAGATTTTTGTCTTTTTTTTCTAGCTTTGCTGTCTCCTGGCTTACACATTTCTTTGTATCTAGTATCTGCAACTAATAGAAATCTGTCATATTTAAGAAATGCATTTCTTAATTCCTGATTTTGCGTGAATCTAACTAAAGCTCTTGCTATAGCTAGACGAGAAGCATCTATCTGACTTTCTACTCCGCCACCTTTCACAATAACATAAATATCTATTTCTTTTATCTTATCTTTAATTATTTGTTCTGCTATGATTAGAGGTTCCATTAAATTAAACTGTTGAAATTTATTAAACAAATTTATTGGTTTTTGATTTATTCTTACAATTCCTGTTCCTGCTTTTATGGTGGCCTTAGCTACACTTCTTTTTCTTGTTCCACTAACCACATTTGATTCCTTTTTTTCTTTTTTTATCTTTTTTGTTGATTTTTTTCTTGGCATTTTATTTTTGTTTTTTGTTTTTTGTTTTATTTTTGTCTAATTAAATAACTAAGTCTTTTTAGTGTTATAAAATTTAATGGTTGTTTTTTAAAAACAGATAATTTTTCAACATTAATATATTTCTCAGGAACACCAACATAACATCTTATTTTTTTAAGAGCTTCTCTACCCTTGGCTTTTTTTCTTCCAATCATTCCTCTAATGGCTCTTCTTAATATCTGTTCTGGTTGTCTTGAAAAAAGAGGTCCTTTCTGGGCACCACGACCAAGAGCAAATCTTTTTATATGATCTTTCAAAATGTCTTGTTGTTTTCCGATTATGATTGCCTGTTCACTATTAACAATAATAACAGAATTTCCTTGTAAGACTCTTTTTGCAGCAAGAGTTGCAAGTCTTCCCATTACTGAACCTCTTGCATCAATAATAATTTCTTTCTGTTTTTTCTTTTCTTTCATTTTAAATAATTATTCTAAAATCTATCCCTTTAACTTCTGACGTTTTATCAACTAATTCTTTTATAGTTAGAATATCAGCTTTTCTTGTCATTTTTTCTCTTGCCTTCTTAGAAAATTTAAATGCTGCTATAGTCAGATGGTGATTTAAGTTGCCTTTACTAAGAATTTTTCCTGGTATAACTATAACTTCATCTGGCTTTGTGAGTATATTGATTTTATTAATATTAACCTTGATTGACTTTCTTTTTGGATAAGAAAGATATTTAGCTATGCTATGCCACAAAGGATTTTTTTGTTTATTTAGATAAAGAACTAGCTTCCTTGTTTCTGGATTTGTTTTTTTCTCTATTCTTTTACTGATTTTGGTTTTACTTAGTTTGTTTATTTTTTTCATTTTCTATTATGTTTGTTTTAATGCGGGAGACAGGGTTCGAACCTGCGCAGACACTAAGCCACATGGGCCTTAGCCATGCCCGTTTGACCACTCCGGCACTCCCGCACTCCAGCGCTTAGTATTATTTATGGTTTTGTTTTATTATTTGTATTTTATTTTTTCTTTTTAGCTTTTTTGCTAAGTTGCTTCTCAAATTCTTTAAGATTACTATCTAAAATTTTTATTGCATCTATAAAAATTTCTTCTGGTTTTAGTTGACCAAAAGTTTCAATGTAAAATATGAAATCTTCTTTACTTGGTTTAATATTTATTGAACACTTACCTCTTTTTTTAGACAACTCTACGCAGGCTTCACAAATATCACATTTAAGAGGATCAATTGTTATCTTCTTGTTTTTGATTGTTATAGCTTTTCTAGGACAAGTACTGATACACTCCTGGCAACCATTACAATTTTTTATCTCTACGATAGGATAAGAATTAAACCATACTAATCCAGGAGTATGCTTTGCATGCTCTTTTCCTATGCCAAGGGTGGCTTCAGTGCTCAGCAACAGTTCCTGATCCTTACCAAGTAAAACAATAGGCATATCAGGATAAACAACCTCTATCCCACGACCTTTCAAATCCTTAGCATAAACCATTATTGGACCTTTTGCCTTTAATTTGAAAGATGCTGTACATTTTGAACATCCTTTGCCTTTACAAGAACATTTCTCTTTCTGTGTAAAAGTCTTAGTGGTTTTAAGAGGAATCAAACCAAGACGATGAGCAATTATCTCATCATAAAGCGCAGAATCATTTTTGTAGAACTCAACACTATCTATAGCTAAGATAGGAATCTCAAGAATACTTCTTCTTATCGAATTTGCTATGGTATTATTTATTCCTTTAATTAAAAAACAAATTTTTTCCTTGTCTTTAGATATTTTTTCTATTTTCATCTTTATATTTTACCCTTCCATTCATTTAAGAATCTTTTTACAAAATTTTCCATATATTGATGTCTTTCTTTAACTACTGACTTTCCAGTTCTAGTATTCATACCTTTTTGTAATTTTAATAGTTTTTCATAAAAATGTATTATCCCTGAAGAACTTAATTTAGTATGATCAAAACATTTCTTTATTTTTTGTCCTGGAACAAAAAGAGGTATTTTATGTGACCCACAAAATGTAAAGCATCTAGCTATCCCTATAGCTCCAACAGCATCTAATCTATCCGCATCTTGAAGAATTTTTGCTTCTCTTGATAATTTTCTTTTTCTCTTTGTCCAATGATAATCTTCATGAGTTTCTATACAATGTAATACTTTAGGAATTTTTTTCTTTGGAAAATTTATTTTTTTAAGAATTTTTTGAGCAATATCCATACTATCTTTTACATGTGAAGTATAACTTTTAGAAGATACATCATGAAGTAAAGCAGCAGCCCATAATATATCTAAGTCAGCTTTCTCTTTTTTTCCTATATTTTTACATAAATTAGCTGTTCTTATTAAATGCCATATATCATGACAACCTGATCTTTCTTTAAAGATTGTCTTAAATTCTTTCATTAATTTATTTTTCCAGTTCATTATACTCTCCTTCCTCTTTTCCCTCCTTTTGGTTTAGGGCCGCCTCTTGGTGTTGGTGTTAAATCTGTAATATTTAAAATTTTTAAACCTTCCCTTGAAAGACTTTTAATAGCTGCATTGGCTCCAGGTCCTGGATTTGGAGCAAGAATGCCACCTTTTCCTGAAATTCTAATATAAAGGGCTCTAATACCTTTATCCTTTGCTTTTTCAGCTGCTCTTTTAGCAACAAACATCGCAACAGTAGGATTTGCTTTTAGTCTTGCATGTTTTGTAACTTCGCCGCCAGAAACCTTGGCTATAGTGGTTCCAGCCATGTCTGTAATATGAACAATAGTATTATTATAAGTAGCTTTAATATAAGCAATTCCGCAACCAGTTAGTTTTCTTTCTTTTTCTATCATTTTATTTTTCTTTCTCTTTTTCCTCCTTCTCTTTTTCCTTTGATTCTTCTTTTGGAATTTCTTTTTTTTCTATTTTCTCTAATTTTTCTAATTTTTCTTTCTTTTCTTTTCTGACAAGAGAAATTTTATTTTCTTCTTCTGTTCTTACTATATAACCTGGAATATTCACTACTCTGCCCTTAATTTTAACATTTTTATGTGCAATTAATTGTCTTGCTGCTCTCAAACTCTTTGCAAGACCTCTTTTGAAAACTATTGTTTGGAATCTTCTTTCAAATAATTTTTCTTTTGTTAAAGCAAGAATATCATCTATCGTAGCCTTTGGTTGTGCTAAACCTAACTTTACAAGTCTGTTAATAAAAATATGCTGTTGTTCAGGATTTAAAATAAGTTTTTTTGCTTGAGCACGAATTTTATCAATATATCTTTCTGATCTCCATATTTCTTTCTTGTTTTTAAGACCAAATTTTTTGAGTAAGGTTTTTTCTTCATCAATTCTGGTTTTATCAAAAGGTGTCCTTGGTCTTTTATACTGTTTATGTTGTCTTCTTGGATCTCCCATTTTTCTTTTGTCTTTTTATTTTTTTCTTTTATTTTTTCTTTCCTGGTTTAACTTTTGCACGACTTACACCGATGGCTCTACCTTTTCTAAAATGTGCCCTTGTACGCTGACCTCTTACAGGTAGCCCAGAAGCGTGTCTTACTCCCTTATAACTTCTAATTTTTCTTATCCTTCTTATATCAAATGCTTTTGTTAAGTCAAGATCTGTTGTAATCAAATGTTTATCTAAACCTGTTTCAATATCTCTTCTTCTGTTAAGAAGCCATTTAGGTAGATTTGGGTTTTTAATAAAATCAAGTATCTTCTGTATTTCTTGATCTGTTAGAGTATAAATCTTTCTATTTTTATCTATTATGAGAGTTTTACATACTGCATTAGAAAAGGCCCAAGATATTCCTTTTATTTTTGTTAATCCAGCGTAAATAGAGAGTTTTCCTGGAATATCTGTTGAAGCAATTCTAAATAAAGACTCTTCCTTTTCATACTTTTCATGTTTCTCATGTTCTTCTTTTTTCTCTTGTTTTTTTGGTTTTTCTTTTTCCATCTCTATTTATGACGCAAATAATTTATATCTGACTTCGTGAGTAAGTTCTTCAATTAATCTTTTTTCTACTACTTTCTTTGGATCAGGTATACTTTTAAGTCTTTTTTTCATATCATCAAATGAAATAAAGAGTTTCTTTTCTCTTTCTTCTAGAATTACCCTAGTATATTTTTTGCCAAAACCAGGCAATAATTCTAGTTGATGTAGTCTTGTATTTACAGCCTGGGCAATATTAAAAAAATCTACAAATTTCTTTTCCTTTTCTTTAACAATTCTTTCAACAAAATCTTGAATTTGTAGTTTTGCTGTTTCTGTAAGTTTGGCTTTGACTAGTCTTCCTCGTATAAAGTAAATCTTGTCTCTTTTCAAAGAACCTATATAGACTTCTTCTTTAAGATTAAGTTTAATTCCCTTTCTTGGAACTAGTTCTAGAAGGGTGAGATATGATATGCCTATAGCTTGCGCTATTGGAATCCTCTTCATTTCCAGAGGATAGCCATTTGGTAAAAAATCTATTATTATGGCTTTCTCTTCTTTCATTTCTCTCATATTCATTTTTATTTCTTTTTGAGTACTTCCAATACTTTTGTAATTTCATCTTGATCTAGACTAAACTCTGATCCAACAAAAATTTTCCTTATATCTTCTGTATCTTCTGGCTTAAAATCAATTAATCTTACAATGTCTTCTGCTCTTAATTTGGCTATATTAAGAGATTCTAAGGCTTTTTTTAATTTTAGAACATCTGATGCACTAAGTTTTGTGAATCTTTTAATAAAATCTGATATAGCTTTCGCTTTATCTGTGTCTGCTTTCTTTAAAAGCTCTCTTGCTTCAGCAAGTGTTATTGTTTTCGATTCTTGTATCATTTTCCTCTTAGCCCTTTAATTTCTTTAAATGTACAGGCTTAATCACTAATTTTTTATAGATTCTACCATTTTTAAATCTCACCATATAGGCTCTACCTCTTTTCCCTTCAATAGTGCCTGTTAAACCATGAAATTGCTTTGGAAAAAGACCTCTTTGACTCAGTTCCCTAACAAGACAAACTCTATCACCTTTCTTGAATTCTTGAAAAACTTTACTGAGCCTTACTTTTCCTTTTTCCCTGATTTTTTTTCTTTTTTTCATTTTATTACTCTATCTTTTTCTTTTTATTTTCTTACTTTTACTCTCTTTACTCTCTTAATATTTCTCTTTTTTTGATGTTTAATTTCGTTAATAATCTTAATCATAACTTGCGCTAGAGCCTTATAAGGATTTTTGTGGGTAAATTTAGCATTTAACTTAACTCCAGGAGTCAAGAGAAGATCAGCTTTTATCTCGTGAATAAACAGTTTGTTTCTTTGATGCTGTTTGAGTCTTATTTTAAGCTCCTCATAATCTGTTCTTTCCTCAATTTTTTTAATATAAGTAGACATGACTTTCCTTACTACTTCTTGTTCTGATTTGTCAAACTGTTTAAAACCAATTAAACTAACATTCTTTCCACTAACAAATGAAACTTCCTTTTCTTTTTTTGCTATATCTTATTAAAGAAAAAAAGTTTTAAAAGCCTTTCTAAATAGCAGAAAATGCAAAAGAATTAAATACTTCTGAAGATTATATACTTAGTAAGGAAGAAGGGGGAGATAAAATGGAAGGAAAAGTTGATGTAATAATCCTCGCAGCAGGTTCTATAGGCAATGGAAAAGGATATCCCAAGGCTTTAATTGAAATTAAAGGTAAAACGCTTCTTGAAAAACAAATAAAATGGTTAAAACCTCATGTTAAAAAGATAATTGTCGCTTGTACAGATGGTGAAGCTAAACAGATTAAAAAAAGACATCTAAAAATAAATGTGGTTTTTGCAACAACTCCTAAACTTCCTGGTACAGCTGGCTCATTAAAACATGCTTCTAGTTTTGCAGAAACAGATAATTTCCTTGTTATTAATG
>DAOWHW010000008.1 GCA_030641225.1 archaeon
AAGGTAAAAATATCAATGATAAGGATGATGTCTCAGCTAATTTTTCAGATCTGGCCCTTACAGGTAATGTTGTAGCCACAATTGAAATGGGTGAAGAACCCCTGTATAGGCAATGGTGGATCTGGATAATCCCATTAATCCTAGCCATTGTTTTTTTAGCTTTCTTCTTAACAACGCAAAGAAAAAAAAGATATACAATCAGAGGAAAAACAACAGATATTAAAAAAGAAAGGGTATCATCAAAAACACTTAAAAAAATTGAAGAAGAGAAAAAAGTTTTAGGTCCAATAGAAAAAGGCAGTCTTGATATAAAAAAGATATTTAACAAACATTCATCAAAATTAGCTGCGCAGACAATTATGCCTTCACTGGTTTATGGAACAAAAAAAGAAATTTCGGTTTTATTAATGACAATATCTGGTTTTGATAAATTACAAATGCTAAAAAAGAAAGATCCTGAACTTTTCAAAAAGGCATTTAATAGTTATTTTGATGCTATAATAAAAAAGATTAAACTTCACCAAGGGGTGGCTGATCTTTATGGTAATAATCTTGTTGTATTTTTTAACATAATCAATCAATATAGGCATGACATAGCTGCAATAAAAACAGCTCAAGACATAAAAAAGATAACAGCCTCCTTTAATGAATCAATAAAACAATTAGATATTGAATTAAAAATTAAAGCAGGGATTAATTCAGGACTAGTTAACATAAGTAATATAGGAGCTGATAAGAGTGTCAAATATACTGCAATAGGTAATACTATAAGTTTAGCAAGAGCACTAAAAAATAAAGCATTTGAAAATGAAATCTTAATTCCAGAATCAATTTATAGCAAAGTTGCCAACATGGTCAAGACAAAAAAATTATTGCCATTACATCTTACAGATAAAAGAGCTATTAATGTCTATAGTCTTCAAGATACTTCTCAGTTATACATAAAAGAAAAATATACTGATTATGTTAAAAGAAAAATTTAGAATCAGAATCAAAAGAGGCATTAAAAACTTATTTTTTCTTAGCCTATTCAGATTTTTTTATATTTTAGGCATAACATTGCTCATTCCTTTTATATTTTCACTTGCTTTAGAACCTCAGAATATATGGCAAGCTCCAATAAATTTAATAATTGAATCTAGTATTCTCATATCAATAGGATTTTTTGGTCTGTTTTGGAGAGAACAGAACTTAGGAAAAACTTTAAGATTTATTGGATTTGCAACTTTAATCCCTGCTTTTATCTCTTTATTTTTATTCTTATTCGGAAAGCAATTAATACTAATATATCTAGAAAATATTCATCATCTGCCTTTTGAAGAAGAAACTTTTTCTTTTCTTAAATTTTATATAGAAAAAACAATCCCAAAATTTGGCCTCCTAACAATAGGATATCTTTTATTTGGGTTTTTATTTTATTTTACAGGTAGAAAGATTAAAAGATAAAAAAATTAGTTCAATTCTTTCAATAATAAACAAGCTTTACAAAAATCGTGAGAAGAAGGTGAGCCACATTTTTTGCATTTTTTGAATGTGAGATTTTTATATTTCTGCTTAAGCATTGGCATTATTTTTAAAAAAGAATTTATAATAGCATTCTTAATTTCAGTATGTTTTTTCTCGAGATCAGCAAGCCAGTTTCTTATTTCTATTCTAAGAGTCAGACCACGAATAGGACATATAGATTCTTTTTCTTTAGGAATTGGAATCTTTTTTAGTTTAGCATAAAGAACAATTTCCTTTGTTGAGCAAAGATAAAATGGTTTAACTCTTTGAACAAATGCTTTTGTCCTTGCTATCCCAGTTGATGGACCAAGCTTAGCTAATAGCTCTGGATTTCCTTTTAAAAAATTTAAAATTATTGATTCAGCCCCATCATCAAGTGAATGGGCTGTTGCTACAACACTAAAATCTAATTGTTTAGCTTTCTTATTAAGTAACCATCTCTTCATAACAGAACAAACATAACAATTACTAAGTCCAAGTTTCTTTATTTTTTTGATCTTGCTTTTTAAAGTAAAACCTAATTCTTTCTTGAAATAAAAAATCTTTGTCTTAATTCCTTGTTCTTTTAAAAATTTCTTACTAGCTCTTAAAATCTTATTTCGATAACCAGGAATTCCTTCATCAATAGATATGCCTATAATTTCCTGTCCTCTAGGAGAATAAAATTTATTAAGAAGATAAAGTAAAGTCAAACTATCTTTGCCTCCAGAAAAAGCTACAGCAATTTTATCCTTATCTGAAATAAGATTATATTTTCTTATTGTTTTAGAAACTTTTTTCTCAAAATATCTGATAAAAGCAGATTTATCTAGCCATCTTCCACAGCTCAAAAAATAAACTTTTTTATTCAATTTTTTCTATGTGAATAATGTGAAAAGGACATGCTTCTGCTGCTCTTTTGTTATCCTCATACTCAGATTCATCAATCTCAGTTTTTTTTGGATGAGCTTTACTATCATCACCAAGAATCCAATTATCACAAATAGTAATACAAGCACCACAACCTATACATTTTTCAACCTCTTGTGTTATTTTATATTTTGCCATAAGATAATCAATGATTTATTATTTAAAAATTTAGTGGGAGGATATAGCATCATAATATTTTTAAAATGTGGATTATTCATTATTCCTATGGCTAGAAAAATTCCTCTTTATTTGAGAAGCATTCCGAGTTTTCTTAAAGGAATGGCACACATCCTTGATATTGGTGCTACTTTTGGAAGTCCTCTCACTCATTTTTATAAGCGCACTGATGTGACTCCGGAGCAGAAAGATGCTATAGCAATAGCTGAAGACTGGAAAATGGTTGGAGGAGATTTGGAGATCGCTATTTGTAATTATGAGAAAGAGCATCTCAGGCTATCTAACCAATTTTTACAACATCAGTAACTTTATCATTTTTTCTTAGCCCAATAAAAAGATTACTTTAAATCATCTAACCAACCAGCTGTTTTGCTTATTTTTTTCTTAAAGAATTTTCCACTATTTTTGAGGGATTCTGCTTGATGATATTTAAAATACATATCATCATTAATTATCCCCACAATCTCTATTTTTCCTGTTTTATGAGACATAACATATTTAAACCTTTTACTAAGACCATGAAGATTTTGTTTGGCTTTTTCTATAATATAATAGCCTTTATACAATGGAACTTGAAAAGTTTTTTTGACTCTTTTTACAGGGCGGCACTGAAAAATATAATAAGGATTTACTCCTATTTCTACAAGTTTGTTTTGTAAGTCAGAAATTATTTCTGCGTTATCATTAACACCTTTTAATAAAACCATTTGATTATTAATTATCAAACCAGAAGAAATTAGCTTCTCAATAGCATCTGTAGATTTTTTAGTAATTTCTCTTGGATGATTAAAGTGAGTCACTATATACAAACGCTTATCTTTTTTTGAACTCTTTTTTAACAAATCAACCAAATCTTTATCTTCAATAATTCTATCTGGCAAAGTAACAGGAATTTTTGTTCCAAATCTTATAAAATTTAGATGTGGGATAGTCAAAAGACTCTCTAAAGTTCTCTTAATTATCTTTGTAGATAAAACAAAAGGATCGCCACCAGTTACAAGCACATTGTTAATTTCATGATGTTTTTTAATATATTTTACAGCATCATTTAATTTATGTAATATTTCTTTCTTTGATAAACCAACTAGTCTTTTTCTAAAACAATATCTGCAATAAGTGGAGCATCGATTAGTTAATAAAATTAAAGCTGTTTGTGCGTACTTGTGCTGTAACCCAGGCATTTTAGTATTTTTTTGTTCATCACTTGTATCATAAGAACCACTTAAATCAAATTCTCCAATTGAAGGAATAACCATTTTTTTTATAGGATCATTTGGATCATTTTTATCAATTAAAGACAAATAATATTCTGTTATTTTAATTGGATGTTTTTTAATGATTTTTTGTAATTGTATTTGTTCTTTTTTTGTTAAATCTATATATTTAACTAATTGTTCAATATTACAAATTCCTTTCTTTAATTTTTCTTTCCATATCATTGTATAATTATGTTTTGTTTATTATGTTAGAAAATTATGATTTTCTTAGCCCATAATTTATATGAAAAAAAGTGTCAATTAATCTTAACAACATCACTGACTTTGTCATCTTGTCTTAGTCTGATAATTCTAACACCTTGAGTATTTCGGCCCATTATTCTAATATCTTTACAAGGTACTCTAATAACCATACCTTTTGCTGTTGTTACAATTATGCTATCTTTTGTTGTTACAAGTTGTATAGCTACAACCCCGCCATTACGCTCGCTGCAATTTATATTAATAATCCCCTTACATGCTCTTGAAGTCTTTCTATAATCCTTCACAGAACTCCTTTTTCCATAACCTTTTTCTGTGATTGTTAAAATTGTTATATTTTTGCTCTCTCTTTCTTCTTTGTTAAGGATTTCAAAACCAATAAGTTCATCTTCTCTGTCAAGTTTTATAGCAATAACACCATAAGCTGCTTTTCCCATCTGTCTAATATCAGAAGCTTTAAATCTTGCAGCAATTCCATTTTTTGTAGCAAGCATAAGTTCACTGTCATCAGTAACAAGTTTAGCATCAATAACCCCATCATCCATAGGCAAACTGATAGCTTTGACTCCTGATTTTTTAATTTTTACAAAAGCCTCAAGACTTGTTCTCTTGGCTATACCTTTCTTTGTTGCAATAAATAATGATCCTTTTATTTCTGTAAGAGGAATTATGGCCTTAACTTTATCTGTAACTTGAAGCAAATTGATGAGCGCTTTACCCTTACTATATCTGGTTGCTGAAGGAATATTATAAGCTTTTAATTTGAAAAGTTTGCCTCTTTCAGTCAGGAATAAGATATTATGATGTGTATTACAAACAAAAACTTTCTGTACAAAATCACCAGTTGTTAGTTCTGTTCCTGTTATGCCTTTACCTCCTCTATGTTGTTCTTGGTAAATTTTTAAAGGCATTCTTTTAATATAGCCTTTTGAGGTAAGAAGAACAGCAACATCTTCTTTCTTAATTAGGTCTATTTCTTCTATTTTTTTGATTCGTTCCAACAGTTTTGTTTTTCTATTATCACCATACTTTCTCTTTAATTCTTGAAGTTCTTTGACAATGATATTAAAAATCTCTTTTTCATCTCCAAGAATTTTTTCAAGATCCTTGATCTTGTTCTTTATATCCTCAAATTCTTTTTTCAGTTTATCTCTTTCTAATGTTGTTAGCTTTTGCAATTTCATATCTAAGATTGCTTGAGCTTGTTTTTGGCTTAAATTGTATCTATCTATTAATTTTTTTGTTGCTTCAAGTGTTCCCTTTGCTTTCTTTATTAGATTAATAACAGAATCAATATTTTTTAGTGCAATAATTAAACCAGAAAGAATATGTTCTCTGTCTTTAGCTACCTGTAATTCGTATTGTGTTCTTTTTTTGACTATATTTTGTCTATATTTTATATAGGTTTCAATAAATTGTCTTAGATTTAGAATTTTGGGCTGACCTGCAACAAGCCCTAACATAATTGCATAAAATTTTGTTTCAAGTGGTGTCAGCTTAAAAAGTTTGTTAATTATAAGTTTTGAATTTGCTCCACGCTTAAGGATTATAACAATACGAATCTGATCTTTTGCAGATTCATCTCTTATTCCTGCAATATCCTGGAGCTTTTTTTCTTGTACAAGTTTTGCAATATTCTTAATTAATTCAGCTTTATTAACTTGATAAGGCAGTTCAGAAATTACAATTCTTTCTTTGCCACCTTTTGATTGTTCAAGATTTGCTTTTCCTCTTATTATAAAAGATCCTCTTCCTTTTTCATATATTTCTGAAATACCTTCATTATGAATATAACCGGCTGTTGGAAAATCAGGTCCTTTAATGTAGTTCATAAGCCCTGTTATTGGTATATTTGGCTTTTTAATACAAGCTATAATGCCATCTATAACTTCATTTATGTTGTGTGGTGGAATATTGGTGGTCATTCCTACAGCTATTCCTTGAGAACCATTAATAAGCAAATTCGGAAGTTTTCCAGGAAGAATTTCTGGCTCTTTTAATGAATTATCAAAATTAGGAATCATCCTAACAGTTTTTTTATCTAGATCCTGTAACATCTCGCTTGCAATAGCTTGAAGTTTAGCCTCAGTATAACGCATTGCAGCAGGAGGATCTCCATCAATACTTCCAAAATTACCTTGTCCTTTAATAAGTGGATATCTCAAGGAAAAAGATTGAGCCATTCTTACAAGAGCATCATAAACAGATAAATCCCCATGAGGATGATATTTACCAAGAACTTCCCCAACAATTCTTGCTGTCTTTTTAGTGGGTTTATTATGCACAAGATTCATTTGATGCATAGCATATAAAATTCTTCTCTGAACAGGTTTAAGACCATCTTCCACACTAGGAAGAGCTCTAGCAACAATAACAGACATAGCATAGTTAATATACGCTTTCCTCATTTCTTCCTCTATCTTTGCTTCCTCAACCTTCTCTTCTTTTCCTATATTCAATGGAGGAGCTATTGCTTTCTCTTCTTCTTCATTATTCTCTTTATTTTCTTGTTCTTTTTTGTCTGTCATTCTAAATCTTAATTCCTAATTTTATTAGATCTTTTTTTAATTGTTTTGTATTTTTGAATAGAATTGTGTTAATTCCCAGTTTTTTGGCTGGTTTTAAATTAAAAATAAGATTGTCTATAAATATACATTCTTCTGGCTTTAATTTCAATTTTTTTAATGTTATTTTGTAAATTTTTAATTCCGGTTTAGCAGAACCAGTTTTATAAGATAAGACTATTCGATCAAAAAATTTGTAAATACCCATTTTTTTCATTACTCTATCTTGAATAATAATCTGGTTAGATAAGATAGCAATTTTATAATTTCTTTTCAATTTTCTTGCCAAGTTTATTATTGAATTATTTTTTTTATGTGTTTTTCTAAAAGCTTCATCTAAACTTTTTTCGAGTTTATTTCCATGTATTTTTAATTTTTTTGAGATTTTTGTAAAAGCAATTTTTTTATTTATTTTTCCTTTTCTTAAAAGACTATATTCTGGGTTTCTCTTTTCAATTAGTAATTTTAACTCAATATTCAATTTTTTTGCTACGTAATCTAAAGTAAACCCATTAACCTTGGTCAATACTCCTCCAACATCAAATATAATTGCTTTTATCTTTTTATTTTCCATTTTTATTCTTAAATTTTAATTCCTTTTGCTACTAAATCTTTTTTAAGTTGATTTATATTTTTAAATAAAATTGTATGAATTCCCAGTTTTTTGGCTGGAAGTATGTTTTTTAGTTTGTTATCTATAAATATACACTCTTGTGGCTTTAATTCTAATCTTTTTAAAATAATTTTATAAATTTTTAATTCTGGTTTTCTTGTTTTAACTTTATAAGATAAAATCACAGGATCAAAAAATTTGTAAAAATTAAATTTTTTCACCACTACATTAGAAAATTGTGATTGATCAGATAATATCGCAGTTACATAGTCTTTTTTTAACTTCCGTACTAAATTGAACATAGGAATATTTTTTTTATGTAACTTTTTATAGCTATTAAACCACATTTTCCTAAATTTTTCTTTATCTAATCCCAACCTTTTAGATATATTTTTTAATACTTTTTCTTGTGATATTTTCCCACAAACAAAAAGAGTATATTCTGGTTCTATCTTTTTAAGCCAAGTTTGTTTTTTAATACAAAGTTTATGTGCCATATAATTATGAGTATCATCATGTTTAGGACTAGTCAATACTCCTCCAACATCAAATATTATTGCTTTTATCTTTTTATTTTCCATTTTTTAACATGTAAGATGAAATAATCCTGCCTTAGGATCTTTTGTTTTATTAAAAATCTTTATTGCTTCTGGTGTAGGAGCACTGATAAATTGAATGTTTTGTTTTTTTGCTTTTTCTATAACTTCAGATTCAACTTTAGCAGCACCACTTTGACCAGTACCTATAATAATTGTTTTTGGCTTTGGTTTTTCCTTAAATAATGATTCTATTTCCTCAAGACAAACAATATGGGTACCTTTTTGGAGTCCTCGTTTTTTGACTGTTCCATCTGTCAAAATTATAATATCATCCCTATAAGTTTTGCCATCTATAGTGATGCTTTCAAAAACTGTTGAATCTATGTGTGTCATTTTATTTTAAATATCAAGAACAGCCTCTTTGGCATGTTCTGTTATGAAATTCTTTCTTGGTTCAACATCAGAACCCATTAATATGCTAAAAATTTGGTCAGCTTCAACTGCATCCTCTATTGTTACTTGCTTGAGAATCCTTGTTTTAGGATTCATTGTTGTCTGCCATAACTGTTGGGGATTCATTTCTCCTAAACCTTTAAATCTTTGAACAGAAACACTACCTCCTAATTTCTTTAATGTGCGCTCTAGCTCTTTATCACTATATACATAATAATCTTTAGATCCTTTTCTTATTTTGTAAAGTGGAGACATTGCGATAAAAATTCTCTTGTTTTCAATCAATTCATGCATAAATCTATAGAAAAATGTTAAAAGTAATGTCTTAATATGCTGTCCATCAACATCAGCATCTGTCATAATTATTATTTTTCCGTATCTTAATTTTTTTGGTTCAAAATGCTCTCCAAGACCTGTGCCAATAGCTGTTGTTAGTGTAACAATTTGTTCATTACTAAAAATTTTATTTAGGTTGGATTTTTCAACATTGAGTATTTTTCCTTTTAGTGGTAGTATAGCTTGTGTTTCTCTGTTACGAGCCTGTTTTGCACTTCCTCCTGCGCTCTCTCCCTCAACAAAATAAATTTCTGTTTTCTCTAATTTTCTGCTTGAGCAATCAGAAAGTTATCCTGGTAGGGTTGTTGACATGAGTACAGATTTTCTTCTTACAAGTTCTTTTGCTTTTTTTGCAGCGCTTCTTGCCTTGGCTGCATCAATTGCCTTAGCAACTATAATTTTTGCTATTCTAGGATTTTCTTCAAAAAATTGGCTAACTCTTTGACTAACTATTGAATCTACAAGACCCTTAATCTCTGAATTTCCTAATCTAGTTTTTGTTTGGCCTTCAAACTGAGGATCACTTAGACAGATATTAACTATAGCTGTTAAGCCTTCTCTAACATCACCACCTTCAATCTTCTTGATAATCTTGAATAGTCTGGCCTTTGTAGCATAATCATTTATTGCTCTTGTTAATGCTGTTTTAAATCCAGTGATATGTGTTCCGCCTTCAATAGTACTAATAGTATTAACAAAACCAAAAATATTTTCATAATAACTATCACTATATTGGATAGCTATCTCAACTATTGTGCTGTTAGATTGTTTTTTGAAATAAATTGGTTTATGTAAGGGTTTTCTTGTTCGATTCAGCCATTTAACAAATTCTACAAGACCGCCAGCTGCATAGAATTTTTCTTTTTTATTATCTACTTCAGATTCTAATACTATGGTTAAGCCTGGATTTAGAAATGCAAGTTCTCGCATTTTTGTTGCAAGAAGAGCAAAATCAAATTTTAGGACAGAAAAAATTTCTTTATCTGGTTTAAATAATATTGATGTGCCTGTAGAATCATTTTTGTAAGTTCCAACCATTTTTATATTGCTTATTGGTTTTCCTCTTTTGTATTTTTGTTCATAGATTTTACAATCTCTCTTAACTTTGGCTGTCATTGATTCACTAAGAGCATTAACAACACTCACCCCAATACCATGTAAGCCCCCAGAAATGATATAAGCCTTATGATCAAATTTTCCACCTGCATGAAGCATTGTCATAACTATTTCTAAGCCTGACTTTTTGAATTTTGGATGTTTTGCAATAGGAATACCTCTTCCATTGTCTTCAACAAAAATAGAACCATCTCTTAAAATTTTAATATGAATATAATCACAAAAACCAGCAAGAGCCTCATCAACACTATTATCAACTACTTCATAAACTAAATGATGTAAACCATCTTTTCCTGTGCTACCTATATACATTGCTGGTCTCTTTCTTACACCCTCAAGTCCTCCAAGAACTTTTATACTACTAATATCATATCTGCTTTTTTCTCTTTCAATTTTTTCAATTTCTTTCTTTTCTTCTTTTCTTCTTTTCATTTGGAGTTTTATGACTGCTAATCAGGTTCTTTTTTAAAAATTTAAACTGAAATATCGTCGATATTTAGCCCTTATATCGTCGACAAATTTATAAAGAAAAAGAACTTTAAAAACTTTTCTCCTTAAATTTGGCTGAACTAAGGCTTAATTCGGGCATTTATCAAATTAAAATCTTTTTCTAAATTTTAATTTTTGGACAAATTTACAGAATTTCCCTCTTTTATTCTCACATTTCCTTTTTAGAAAAATAAAAATTATGATGAGGATAAGTGCAAGAATAATAAACAGCCACCAGTTCCACCATGCTAAACATTTGTTTTTTTCACATTTATATGTTTTTATAGGAAGTAACCATAATCTAAATCCAGAAGGACATCCACAATCCATACAACAATTTCCACTATTTTCTGCAAGTTCACATCTCTGATCTCCACACCTTGCAAAATAACAATCTTGTGGACAGTTTCGCCAGTTTTCTCCTAAATCTGGCTCACAGATACCATTCCCACAGCTAGCACAATCTGTCGGACAATTTTCAGGTGTCTCACCTAATTCAGGTTCACATATAAGATTGCCACAATGTAATTCACAGTCAGGACAATAAGGAAAACTTTCCCCTAACTCACAAATACCATCATAATCACATATACAACAATCAATGCAACATGTTATAATATTTTCACCACAGTCTGGCTCACAAATTTCATTACCACAAATACAGCCAGGACAATCAATAGGACAATTTAAGGTAGTTTCAATAAAAGTAAAACATAAACCAGTTATATTCTCACAGATAAGATTACCGCAACGGCAATCTTGTTGACATGTTTCATTGTTCTCTCCAAATTCTAACTGACATAAACCATCAGGACAATGACAATCAAAAGGACAATTAAAACAATCTTCTCCGATATCTATTTCACAGATACCATCCATATCACAACCATAACAATCAATACAATTTTCTGGTGTTTCACACATTCTTGGATGTGTAGAATTTGGAAAAGGCTCACAAATTCCATTTTCATTACATTCTGGGATACAATCTTCAGGACAGCTAGAACAATTTTCAGTCAAGGCATCACAAAAATCATCTCCACAAAAAGAGATATCACTTAATTGTGTGTCAGGAGCCTGATCATTTCCTTCTTCAGTTAATATTACTTGTGTACTTGCATTATTAATTGAATTCCCAATAAAAATATAGACAAGATCTCCTTGGTTCCAAAGTTGCTTACAATTTCCAACATCAATAGCATACCAATTATCTTTTTTGGCATTCCCATTTACACCAACAATATCACTAAGCGTACAATAAATCCCT
>DAOWHW010000051.1 GCA_030641225.1 archaeon
AAAATATTATTATTCACTTCACCAACTTGTCTACACTGCCCACAAGCAGAAAATGTTGTAAAAAAAGTTGCTCCTTATTATAAAGATAGATTACAATTTGAAAAGATTAGAATAAGAACTGATAAGGGAAAACAGCTTTCTATTGAATTTAATGTAATGTCAACTCCAACAATTTTAATATTAGTTAATGGAATTGAAAAAAAAAGAATTATTGGGGCACCAAGTGAAAATAATTTTAAAAACATGATTGAAAAAGAGTTCTTATCTTGATAGGCATTATATGATCCCGGGCGCCTATGGCTACATCTTATTATTTCAAAGTATAATAAATTTTAAATAACCTTTCTGCGTTGCATTATCGACGAAAATATTAATATAAAAAAAGAAAAAACTGAAAAAATGCCTTATATAAAAAAATTACATTTACATGGTTTTAAATCATTTGCAAAACCAACAGATATTATTTTTGATAAAGGTATGAACGTGGTTGTAGGACCAAATGGTTCGGGCAAGAGTAACATAGCTGATGCTATATGTTTTGTTTTAGGGAGGCTCAAGGTTAAAAGTATGAGAGCTGCTAGAGCTGCTAAGTTAATTTACCATGGTGGTAAGACAGGAAAGCCAGCTCAATCTGCTAAAGTAAGTATGGTTTTTGATAATAGTGATGGTATCTTTGCCTTGCCTAATCCAACCAGCGAGGTTGAAATCTCAAGAATAGTCAAGAAAAATGGTACAAGTACTTACAAAATTAATGGCCAAACAAAAACAAGACAGGAAATCTTAGAGCTATTGGCACAAGCTGGGATTGATCCTGAAGGTTTTAATATTATTCTTCAAGCTGAAATTAATGGTATTATTAAGATGCATCCAGAAGAAAAAAGAGAAATTATTGAAGAAATTGCTGGCATTAGTATTTATGAGACAAGAAAAGAAAGATCATTGAGAGAATTAGAAAAAACAGAAAATAAACTCAAAGAAATTAAAACTATTCTAAATGAGAGAGCAGCATATATGAGAAATCTTGAGAAGGAAAAAGCACAAGCAGAGAGATATGAAAAATTAAAAAGAGCAATAAGAAGAGATAAAGCTACTCTTATATTTAAAAAAGTCAAGGAAAAAAAAAGAGATGATAAAGAAATAACAAAAAAAATAAAGGAAAAGAAAGAACATTTTAGTAAGACGCAGGATAAAATAAATTCTATTCAAAAGAAAATCATTGATCTTGATAAACAAATTCAAGAAATTAATGAACATATTGAAAAAAAATCTGGAGTTGAGCAAGAAGAGCTCTATCATAAAATCTCTGAGCTCAGATCAGAAACAGCTGTTCTCGGCGTAAAATTAGAAAATTATAAAGAACAGCTTCATGTAATTGATAAAAGAACTGAGCAATTAAAAATAGAGGAAATCAGAACAGGACAAGAATTAAAACAACTAGAACAAGAAAAATCAAGACAAAAAGTACAAGAACTAGATACTCAAGATTTCAAAACTGAAATCACGAGAGCAGCATCACAGATTAGAGAAGAAAGTAAAAAGCTTGAAAAGATATTTTCTGAATTATATGAAAAACTTAGACAAAGAAAAACAAGAATAGATGATCTTATTAGACAAAATAAAATAAAAGAAGCTCATGAAGAAATTAATGCTTTTATCTATTCTCTTGAAGAAAATATTCCTGAATTAAGCAAAATTTCAAAGAAAACAATAAAAATTTCCAATGAAATTTCAAAATTAAAAATTAGTAAAGAAGGAGAAAAAAGGAATATTAATCTTGAAATTGAGCTGGCTAAAAAAGATATTGAGAGAATGAAGAGTATTATCAAAAATAGTTTAAAAGAAAAGAAAGATATAGAACAACTAATAGGAGAATTAAGAGGAGAGAGTGAAACGAAAAAGAAAGCTGTTGTTGAAAAGGAAAGAGTTGAAAAAAAATTAAGGAGTACTTTTGATGAACTTCTTCTGAAAAAAAGCCAACTTCAAGGAGCAACAAAAAAACATGAAATTATGGCCAGAGCAGAAGAGAGTAAGCTAAGAGAAATTGAAAATGGGATAAATACTCTTAATATTATGAAAGCAAAAGTTGATGCTGAACTTGAAGTTCTTCAATTAGAGATAAAGGAATATGAAGGGATGGAAGAAGAGCTTGAGAAAGCAAGTATCGGTACAAGAGAACAAATTGAGACCAGGATAAATAAAAATGAGCAGACCCTAAATGAAATAGGTTATGTTAATCTAAGAGCTCTTGAAGTTTATGACAAAATCAAGGTAGAGTATGAAGAAATTGAAACAAAGGTTAAGAAACTTGAAGAAGAAAAACAAGAAATTTTAAAAATTATTGAAGAAGTTGACAAAAAAAAGAAAAAGGCTTTTATGCAAGCTTTTAATGCAATAAATGAATTTTTCACTCAAAATTTCATGGCCTTAAGTAATAAAGGTAGGGCTTTTCTTGAGCTTGAAAATAAACAAGATCCATTTGGTGGCGGTGTTGAGATTGTGATAAAATTGGCCAAGGGAAAATATATGGATGCTGAACAGCTTTCAGGTGGCGAGAAGGTTATTGTTGCACTTGCATTAATGTTTGCAATACAAAAATACAAACCATATTGTTTCTATATCTTTGATGAAGTTGATCCTGCCTTGGACAAAAGAAATAGTGAAAGGCTTGCCTCTATTCTAAGAAAAAATGTTCAAGATAGTCAGTGTGTAATAATTACCCACAATGATTCTATAATTGAAAATGCTAATATTCTTTACGGAGTATCAATGCAAAATGAAATCAGCAAGATAATTGGTCTTAAGATTTAGGTTGAGAATAGCAAGTTAGTTGATTACTATTTCTTCTAACATATCTAGATGAAAGCAAAATTTTTTATCTTTTAATTCTATTGGATATTCATTTTTTGCTCTGTCTATTATTTTTTTAATTTTTCGTTTAGTAGCTTGACATAATACACCATGAGTAGATATATATTTATCTGTTAGATGAATAATATTTCCATAAATTTCAACAGCATTTATAACTTCATCAATATTAAATTTTTTTTCTATTTCCATTTGCCTACTGCTCACTTAGATCTTTCGTTTAGATTTTAAATAATACTCTAGATATTCTTTCATTTTTTTTATTCTAAGTTCTCTCGGAACTTCAGAGAGATCCTTATATCCCTTACTAGACAATTCTCTATCTTGCATAAAAGAATAACTTCCACCAAGATTATAAACAGGACACCAAACATAACCTTGACACCCACCTACACCAAAATTTGCATCAGGTAATCCAGGACATTCATTCCAAATTGGACATCCATTCTTTGTCCAAAGACGTCTCATTAAATCAAATAAATGGTTTTGTCTTTTTTCTTTATTCTCTTTAAAATGTTTTTTTAAAATTTTTTCTGATTTTTGTTCTAAATTCTCTAAGACTTTTGGATCATCTGGAGTATATCCATCATTTTTCTGATATCCTTGTATAGAAGTTTTAAAAAAACTATTATTTCTAATTAACTCATTTAAATGCCAATTTAATGTCCTTCTTTTATAAATCATAGATAGATAATCTGAAAGAAATACTGGTTCTTTTTCTAATAATTCATTTAGTGGTTTTTCTATGGTAAAAAAATCCAAATTAATTATATCTTCTAAAAATTTGATATGCTGTTGCTCTATTTCCATTTGCCTACTGCTCCCTTAGATCTTTAGTTTAGATTTCGAAAAATGCTCTAGATATTCTTTTATTTTTTTGTTTTATTCCTATTTCTTTTTATTATTCCTATTAACAGAAACTTCTTCTTCAAAGAAATCAATAATCTTCTTTCCAATACCTGTAAGAAGAATTATTATAATTAAAAGTATGATAACTCCAGCAATCATAAATCCTTTATATTTTGAGACAAAATTCCCTGTACTTTCACTTACTTCTTGTTCTTCTCCTACTATTTCAACTGTTTCTATCTCTGTCTCATTTAGTGTCTCGTTTCCTGTTTCTATCTCTGTCTCATTTAGTGTCTCATTTGTTTCTGTCTCATTTGTTTCTACTTCTGTTTCATTTACTTCTGTCTCATTTGTTTCTATTTCTTCTTTGATTATTGCTCCTGTTACTGTGATTATTAGAGAATTACTTTCTGCAATTTCTTCTCCATCAGAAGCATAAAAAACTACTTCCCTTGTTCCTTCAAAATCTAATTGAGGAGTTAATTTTACAACACTCCCAATAATCGATATATCTATATTAAGAGGTTTAACTGTAATAAAACTAAGTTCGTCTTCATCAGGATCTTCAAAATACTCACTAAGATCAAGCTCATATGTTTGACCTGCCTCTATTTCAAAATCTGGAATATCTGTTTTAAGAACTGGAGGTTGATTTTCTTTTTCTTCAATTATTTCTTCTTTTTCCATTTCTTGCTCTTCAGTTATATTTTCTTTTGGGAGTTGTTTTGGCTTGAAAAGATTAACAAACCATCTAAAGAATTTTTTATACCAATCTATTTCCTTTTCTTCCTCTAATTCCAATGGCAGTGTTAGTAATAGTTCTTCTCCTTCTACTACAGATATTGTTATTGTTTTTGAAGCCAAGATTGTTGTGTCTTCTAATCTTGCTGTTATAGTTAGTGTATAATTATCTAGTTGTATTTCTGGTGAAGGAGCTATATAAAGATAAAGAGTTTGTGCTTCTAAAGGCTTTATCTCAATTGCACCAGGATTAATTTGTGAAAATCCTGTTGCTGTGCCAGAAATTTCAATATTATAATTAGCTGATCTTGAACCTTTGTTTTCCACAATAAATATTGCAGTACACGTACCATCTCTTCCTACTTTAACAATATCATCTTTTGTACTAATTGCAGGTTTATAACACTCTTCTGTTGTTATTGAAGTAATTGCTATGCTATCCTGAGCCTCTACACCACTTATAGGGTCTTTTGCTTTAACAATAAAATCATATTTACCACCTTCTGTCTTGTAAGGTGGATGAACATCAAGAACAAAGCTTTGTTCTTCATCAGCCTCAAGCACAATGTGTCTTTCGCTTATTGTTGCCCATTTTGGTCCACTCAAAGAGATATCAAAGGAATTTTTATATTTTCCAGTATTTTTAATTACCACACCATAAGTATTGCTTAAAGCATTGCACATTCTATCTTCAGATTCTTCAATATAGACATAAACTCCATAACATTTCTCAACATCAATACTCAACTCATATTCTTTCATTACTTTTCCATATTCACTAAGAAATTCTAGAGTAACAGGAAAACTTCCTTCAGTCATAAATGGTGGTTTTGCTATAAGATTAAATGTACGTGTTTCACCTACAGTTACAGTTAATGTTTTCTGATCAATACGTGTCCAAGATGGACCATACATATTAATTTTATATATATTATTTGCTGTTCCTAAATTTTTTATAGATAAAGGAATAATTAAATCCTGAGCATCACATATTGAATAATAAACTTTTTCACTACTAATTGTATAATCATAACAAGAGACAACATCTATAGTTGCTGTTTTAGTAGCCTGAGCATAGGGAGATTGTGATGTTACAATAAAATTAAAGTTATATGTCCCATGCACATCACAAGGAGTATTAATATAAACTTCTATATCAATATCTGTACATGAAGCAAGGGTTACACTTTCTGAAGACAGAGTTACCCAATCAGTTGCTGGTCCCTCAATCTTAATCTGGTAATTTTCTAAATAGTTTCCTTTATTATTAATATTCAAAATAATCTTTTTTTCTTCACAAGCACAGATTTTTTGTGTTTCTGGCTCAATACTTAGAACAGTATTATGACAATTTTCTACAATTATATCATGTCTCACTGTTTTAATCTCACCATTTTTTTCTATAGTGATTTCTAATCTATAACTCCCAGGAACAACTTTACTTGAAGGTGTTATATAAGAATAAACACTCTGTACTTGACCTGCCTCTAACCAAAAACCTGTTGGAACAGTTGTAGTAAATGTTGCAGCAGTTCCTTCTATTGTAATTGTAAAAGGTCCTGAAGTAGAAGCAGTAATAACTTCCTCAAAAACAATTGTAGAAGAAGGACAAACTGTATTGGTTGTCATATTAGAAACAACACTAAAAGCACTTACATTAGGGAAGACATAAATTAATGCTAATATAATTAGAATTAAAAATATGAAAAAAAATATGGACCTTAACCTTTTTGTCATTTTATCATTCGCTGTCGTTACTTAAAAAGAAAAATTAAGTATATAAACTTTCTTGTAGTCAAATATAATATTTAGAAAGTATAATAAACATAATTAAAAAATAAAAAAGAAATAAAAAATAAAAGAAAAAAGAAAAAAATCTTTTCCTTTTTGAGTTCTCGGCTTTTTAGCTCTAAATTTTAGTAATAACTTTCTTCTACTTCTGCTTTCTCTGGTCTTTTTTGAGTTAACAAGACAATTAACAATACTATGATTACAGCAGCAAGTACTAAACCTATAATCATTAATATTGTTTTTAGACTCATATCTAATCCTGTTTCTCCATTTGTTATATTGGCTGTGAATGTAAACTGTTTAGACACACTATTATGTTGTACTTTAACACTAAAAATATGTTCTCCTTCAACAGCATTTTCAGATGCTGCAAGATAGACATTCACTAACTTGTTTTCACCAGGACTTAGACTAAAAGCTTGTGGATTAATTGTTGCTTCTGCCCAACCTACACAAGCGCCTTCACAACCGCCTTCTAGACCAAGGACACTAATCACAAAATCTTCAGTTGTGTCGCCAAAATTTGCAACCAAGATTGTATAAACAGCACCTTTTCCTACTTCAATTTCATTACTTGTTATCTGTGGCATTATTTCAACTTGCCCTTCCTTCTTTTTCTTATCTTCTCCAGGACCTTCTATCATAAGATTTCTAAACTCTTTATCAGAAACCTCATTATTATAAGCCTCGACTTCAAGAGTATATGTTCCTATTTTTGTGTCTGAAGGAATCGGTAGAGCTATTGTAACAGTTTTTGTATCCTCATTGTCATTGTCCTCTTCATCACTTTCTTCAAGGTCGCCAAGATAGACTGTTCTCTCTATACAAAGATCTTTTATACCAACATAGACATAAACATCTTCTGCTTCGTGACTCCCACGATTTTTTACAGCTACATCAACATAGATGATTGTGCCAGCATTAAAAGTCACAGTACAACCTCCGCAATAAGAATAGTAATTGCCAGAATCATAAAGTTCAACACTCATGATTTCTAGTACATTAGCCATTCTTTGAATTTCTGTTTCAATATCTGCCTCATCTATTCCGCTTAAGTCACTCTTGTGTTCAATATCAACATGAATAGTATAAGTATCTCTTGCATCTATATCACTAGGAATATAGAGATCAAGAGTTTTTGTATATGTCTTGTTTTCAAAAATATCAAACAAAGGAGTTTCTGCTTCAATATCTTCATGATAGCCACCTATCCATGCTCTAACACTAGCTTCCTCAAAATCATCATTAGCCATAAAACTAACTTTTATTTCTGCTTCTTCTCCTCTTTCAAGTGCAGGAATTTCAGATTGTTCTGTAGTACAAACCCATCTAGTCATAAGCGTATCCCATTCACAAGAACCATACCAAACAATATTACCATTAACATAAACAGTCATTTCATTTATATCTGGTTCACTATATTCATACCATTCAGCTGCACTAACATTAGAAAATGCAAAAATTGAGAACACTGCAACAAATACCAAAATAAAAGCTAAAATAAATTTATTTTTCATTTTGTTTTTAATTTATTTAATTTTTAATTTTAAAAAATTTTGTTATTATTTTTGAGTTAAGTACACTTAAAAATCTTTGCCTATTATCGACGGTGTTGTTACTAAGTATGGGTAATTTCAATTTTTTTGATTTATCGAAGAAAAAATAAGGAAAAAATTAATTTAAAGATTTCCAAATTTTTAATGCTTTAATAGAATCTTTAAGTGGAGATGGGCTTTCATTGATTATTGTTATTGATTGGTTGTATCTTTTTACCCATCTCAAAAGTTCCTTAAGTTTCTTCTCACTTGTGATTAGATGTCTTCTCTCACCTTTACTAGTAAATTCTATTCCAGAAAAATGTGAATGAACATATTTGAATTTTTTCAGTTTTTCAAAAATCTCTTTATAATTTATTTTGCCTTCACGAGCTAATATATGAGAAAAATCAATACAAAAAAAACATCTAGTCTCTTTTACCAATCTTAAAATTTCATCTAGGGAGCCAAATTGACTTTTCTTTCCAGTTATTTCAGGAGCAAGTTTGACTTTCCATTTCTTTTTTTTAATAACCTTTTGCATTTGTTGAATCTGGTTTTTAATATTGAGATAACATCCCTTTGGTGTACTCTTAACATAATAGCCAGCATGAAAAACAATATATTCAGCTCCAAGATAATGGGCTTTTTCACAACAACTAAGAATTCTTTTTTTACTTGCTTTCACTTTTTCTTTATATTGAGAATTAAGATTAATATAATAAGGTGCATGAATACTTAACTTGATATCAAATTTTTTAGCTATCTTTCCTATTTCTTTTGCTTGATTATTATTCATCCATACTCGATAGGTAAATGGAATCTCTGCTGCCCTCAGACCTTTTTTATTATAATTTTCTAAATTTTTTGGAGCTTGTTTTACTCCACCAATTCCAGCAGGACCAAATCTAACTCTAACTTTTCTTGTCATCTTTGTTCTTTTTCTCTTCTGTTTTTGTTTTTCCTTTATAACTGCTAGTTTTAACATGTCTCTGCATCTTAAACATTTTATCTATCTCTTTAACTGTAGTGGCATCTTCAGCTTCTTTATCACGAATCCATCCCTGAATTCTTGGAAATCTTAATGCAAAGCCAGGTTTATCTTTTACCTTACCAGCAGTGTGTATTGGACTATATGTTATTTCATCAGCTAAAACAGTAAAAACATATTTTGGTTCTATCCAAACATCTGGCTTTGTAAGAGAATCTACTCTTAGTGATTTGTTACTTATTTTAATTTTATCAAGTAATTTTCTAATTTCTTTCCATCTTTTTTCAGTAAGTCCTGAACCTATTCTTGCGATAGTTTTAAATTTATCTTGCTTTTTATCATAAACACAGCCTAACAATGCGCCAATTCCAAACTTGGCTCTCATGCCACGACCTTTAAAATAGCCAACAATAACAACATCTATTGTATCTTTTAACTCTCCACGATATGAACGCTTAAGTTTAATCCAATTAAAATTTCTCGCCCCTGCTTGGTAAGGTGCATCAAGTCTCTTTGCAATAATTCCCTCAGTTCCTCTTTCAACGTTCTGTTCAAAAAATTTCTTAAGTTCTTTTGAATTGTCTGTTAAAATTCTTTCAGCTTTTCTTATTGTAAAGCCTTTTTTTATTGTTTTATAAAGAAGTTTTATTCTTTCAGTATATGGTTCTTGAGTCATATCCTTTCCATTTATATAAAGAAGATCAAAAGTAAATAAGACAAGAGGAAATTCTTTTGCTTTTTTTTCAACTTCATATTTTCTTTTCCTTGTTATAGTAACTTGGAAGGGTGCAAATTCTTTAGTTGATTCATTATAAGCTAGTGCTTCGCCTTCAATTATGATAGATTTTGCCTTAATCTGTTTTTTTATTCCTGTAACAATATCTGGAAACATGTGTGTCATTTTTTGTCTATTTCTTGAAAAAATCTCAATTTTATCGCCTTTTTTATGAATCTGCATTCTCAGTCCATCATATTTTGTTTCTACTGCACATTTCCCTATTTTTTTTATTATATCCTGCGCAGAAGGAAGTCGCTCTGCAAGGGCCATTCTTATTGGTAAGCCAACTTGAACTTTTCCAAAGCTTTTCAAGCCCTTTGGACCTTTTTCAAATAATGCTCTTGCAACAATAGCTAAATCTGAGGAAATGTTATAGGCTCTCTCAATCTCTTTTCTTAATTTCATTCTATCTCCAGTTACAGACTTGCTAAGTGCATCCATAATTGTTGGATCTCCAATCCCAAGACGAAGCCTACCGAGAACAAACCTAGCAATATATTTAGTTTCTTTTGGAGAAACCTTGTTAAAAAGGCCAGATAGCATACTAATTTTTCTTTCAACACTTCCCATGCCACTTGTCTGAGCAATTTTCATTAGAGCATCATAGACCTCAACAATTGAGGGAGCTTTAGTCTTTACAAGAGTTCTACTTTTTTTAGTAAGAATATTTTCAGCTGTAAGTCCTAAGTCTCCAAGTTTCTTATAAATTTTAGCAACTTCACTAACAGATTTTCCTGAACTTTTAGATATAGCTTTCTCAACCATCTTTTCAGCCATATTAAATTCAATCCCCCTGAAAGATGGCACTAATTCTTCTTGAGAAAAATAAACAGTTTCATCAATTTCTGTCTTTGAAACTTTTTTGAAAAAATCACTTAGAATCTCAAACATCTTAAGCCTT
>DAOWHW010000050.1 GCA_030641225.1 archaeon
AGAGAACAAAGTTATGATGGTATTGTAGAAAGATTAAAAGAAAAAGGACGTTATTCTCTATTCCAAAAAACAGTAGCAATTGGCCCAAAAGGACCTCTAGAAGATCTTTTGAAAGAGTGGATAATTCTACCAAATCTAGCTGGCGCTTCTCTTGTTTACTAAATTTACTAAAAATTTATAAGAAGAAAATTCTTCTGTCATTCATGCAGAATAAAAGAGGCATTAGTCATCTTGAGTTAATTACAGCTGTAATCATTTTCATATTTGCTGTTACATTAATAATCTTTTTTATTAGTGTTGATATTAGCCCTAAAACTTCTGAAGCACTTCTGGATGCTATTGAAATTAAGCTAAGAGAAAAAGCTGAAATTGATTATGGTAAACTTTTACTTTATGTTGAAACCATTTCCTCAGGTTGTTTTGAAGTGCCAATTCATGAAGACCTAACTGGAAAAAATCTTTCAATTAAGAATGGTGGTGACTTTATGAAATTTAATATTACTGAAAATAATATATTAATAGACAAAGGAACCGAGAATATTTATGAAATCTATTCTTTTTCTGAAGAAATAGTGCAACATGAAGAAATAACTGGACCATGCGAGGTAATAACTTATAATTATAGTATAAGTTATTACGGTAAAATTTTTATTGAGAAAGAAATTTCACAAATATCTGGAACTGATTTAGGTTATGAAGATTTTAGCATTACAATCGAGGCTTTAGATCTTACTTTAGGAAAGGAAAATCCTCCAGAAGGAGTTGAGGTTCAAGCAAAAGACTTGATTATTAATATTATAACTGAAAATGGAGAAATAAATGAGACAATAATAAATATAAAAGTCTGGTAAAAAAATAAAAAATAAAAAATTAACATGAAAGGAAAAAAAGGATGGATATTGATTGTTGAGTCAGTTATTGCAATACTTATTTTATTTGGATTCCTTTTTATAACTATATCAAAACAAGTTCAACAGATAAAAATTGTTGATGAAGGAGAATATTTTTATAATATTGTAAGTGAGCTTGCATTGAAAGCTATAAAAACAAATGAGATTAGAAATTCAACTGATTGTTCTTTTATAAAAAATAAATTAGAAGAAATATATAATGAGATTAGTCTTTCTGTATCTATTGAAGGCCTATGTGATACAGGGAATTTACCTGAGGGAAAAGAAATTTATAGTTCTGAAGTTATTATATTTGATTCAGAAAATACAAAGAAACTGAAAATTTTTATTTGGAAATAAAATGAGCTATGAAACTTTTCCACATGAAGCTGATATAGGAATCAAAGGAATAGGGAAAACAATTGAGGAGGCATTTGAGGAGGCAGCTAAAGCCTTATTTGATGTTGAGGTAGATATAGAAAAAGTTAAAGCTGAAAAGAAGATTGAGATAGAATGTCAGGCTCAGAATAAAGAAGAACTTTTTGTTGAATGGTTAAATTCTTTATTATCTCAAGCTTCTCTCAATGAAATGGTTTTTTCAAAATTTAAAGTTAATATTAAAAAAAATAAAACTTTTGAAATAAAAGGTTATGCTCTTGGTGAGAAATTAGATTCAGAAAAACATAACATAAAAGATGAAGTCAAAGGAGCAACATATTCACAACTAAAAGTAGAACAAAAAAATAATAAATGGGTAGTCCAGTGTATAGTTGATGTCTAAAAATGGAAATTTCACGATTTAAGAAAATTAATGAGTATGAATGGGAAATTGCTAAGACAGGAGACATGAGGGTTCCTGGAAAAATTTTTGCATCTTCTAAGCTAATTAAAGAAATGGATGAGAAGGTTTTGGAACAAGTAACTAATGTTGCCACCCTTCCTGGAATTCAGAAAGCTTCAATGGCTATGGCAGATGCTCATTGGGGTTATGGTTTTCCAATTGGTGGTGTTGCTGCTTTTGATGCTAATGATGGCGGTGTAGTTAGTGTTGGTGGAGTTGGTTTTGATGTTAATTGTGGTGTTAGAACTCTAAGAACGAATTTGACAAGAAAGGAAGTTGAACCAAAAATCAAAGAACTTATCGATCAACTTTTTAGGGATGTTCCTGCTGGCCTTGGTATTAGAGGAGAAATTTCATTAGCACCTGAACAAGTTAAGAGAGTACTTACTGAAGGAGCCAAATATATTGTCGATTTAGGTTATGGTCTTCCTGAAGATCTTGAATTTACAGAAGAAGAAGGCTTTGTTAATGGTGCTGATCCAAAAAATGTTTCTGATCTTGCTTTGAAAAGAGAAAAAAAACAAGTTGGCACTCTTGGAAGTGGAAATCATTATCTTGAAGTCCAGTATGTTGATGAGATTTATGACGAAACCATAGCAAAAATTTTTGGTCTTGAGAAAAATCAAATTTTAGTTACAATTCATTGTGGTTCAAGGGCTTTGGGACATCAGATTGGTACAGATTATTTAAAGATCTTGGCTGAAGCGAGCAGAAAATATGGCATCACAATTCGTGATAGGGAATTAGTTTGTGCGCCGATAAATAGCAAAGAAGGTCAGAAATATATCTCAGCTGTTAGATGCGCAATAAATTATGCTTTTGCAAATAGACAAGTTATAACTTACTTAGCAAGAAAATCCTTTAAGAGAATTTTCAAAAATTCTGAACTTAAAATGGTATATGGAATAGGTCATAATACTCTAAAAGAGGAAAAACATAAAGTTAATGGTAAACAAAAACATCTTTTTGTTCATAGGAAAGGTTCAACTCGAGCATTTGGACCAGGAAGACAAGAAATTCCCCAAGCATATAGAAAAGCTGGACAACCAGTTCTTGTTGGAGGAACAATGGGGACTTGTTCTTACATTCTTGTTGGAACAGATATTGGAATGGAAAGAACTTTTGGTAGTGCATGTCATGGTGCTGGTAGAGCTATGTCAAGAACAAAGGCCAAGAAAATGTGGTATGGAAAAAAACTTGCTGAAGAATTAAAGAAGAAAGGAATTTATATCAGAGCCCATAGCATGCCTGGACTGGCTGAAGAAGCTCCAGGAGCATATAAACAAGTTGATGAAGTTGTTAATTCCATGCATAATGCTGATATTGCAAAAAAAATTGTAAAACTTAAACCAATAGGAAACCTAAAAGGTTAGAAGATAAATAGAATCTATAAAATCTAAAATGAATATAGAAGAATTAAAGAAAATACTGGATGAGATAGAAGTTTTAATGAAAAAGAAAAATGAAATGTATGGTGATGAGAACATAGTGAAAATAGGAAAACAGGGTGTAATTCTAAGAATAACAGACAAAATAGAAAGATTAAAGAATTTATTTGAAAAGAAGATAAATCCTCATGAGGAAACAATAGAAGATACTTGGCAGGATATTATTAGTTATAGTGTAATAGGATTAATGTTAGAAAGAAATAGATGGAAATAAATGGCTAGTTATAAAATAAATAAAAAAGCTTAAATATAGTCATTACCTTTAATTTTTATTAATAAAAAGATGGTAATTTCGAGAAAAGTTGACTATAGAAAGAGAAAAAAAAGAGAGTCTTTTTTTGGAATTCCAGCTATACCTTTAATTATCTTTTTAGTTCTGGTGGCAAGTCTTATTTTGGTACTTCCCATAAGAGATATTGATTTTGGAATTACTGGAACTGTAATTGATACTATTTCCTTAACTCAGACCAAATATACACCAAATGATTTATTAAATGGCAATTTAAAAATTAATTTTAAGATTGGTGATCGTATTCCTTACAATACTAATGTAACTTTTGAATTTAGTTCTATAAAATGTAAAGATTATTATGTTTGTGAGGATGGCTTTCTTGTTGCATGGGAAAAATATGATACTACAAGTGGAAAATGTGAAGAAGTTAATGGATGGATAAATGGCCCTTGGGATGAATGTGGGGAAACATATTCTGAATATGATTGTGAAAATTATGATAAAGAATGTTATGCTGCTAGTCAAGGACTTGGTAATTTTTATGAAAATTTAGTCTGCGATGCTGGAAAAGAATGTTGGGATGGTTCTAAAATAACAACCAAAAAAATATTAATAGATACAATTACCTTATCGACAACACCCTGGAAAGGAAATTATACACAAGGGCCATTTAAAAACATGGATGGTTATGATCCTCCTGGAAGTGGATATGGTTTTGGTGCTTGTGAGGGAGAACAAGCACAACCAGTACAACCAGAAAGTATGGGAAATCTCATAGGAATCCAAACCGGTTATGTTGTTGGAAGTCAACCTGTTACTCAACCAGATTTAACTGTTGAGGATATTTTTATTTTAGATGTAGCAAGATCTAACTTTCTTTATACACGCATTGCTAATTTAGGTGGAGATTCAGGTTCATTTACTATTGTTGCATGTTGGGTAGAGGAAGTTCCGAGTCAGCCAGAACAAGGAATAACTGGAAATGTAGTCGGTATTAGCATTCCTAGTAATTGTTTCTATTCAACTGTTCTAAGTTTAGAATCTAATCAAAGACTCACTCTGAATCTAGGACAACAGAATGTTGCAGGAAAAACAGTTAAGGTTATAGTCGATTATTTTAATGAAGTTTCTGAATCAAATGAAAATAATAATCAAATGCAAAGAACTTTTGCAGAACCATCTGTAGAATGCTCTGATTCAGATGGAGGAATTATCTATGATACTAGAGGAACCTGTACTGATAGGAATGGCCCACATACAGATGAATGTTTAACCTCTACCTTACTAAAAGAATGGTCTTGTAGTAATGATATTTGCGTAGGTACAAAGCATGAATGTTCTTTTAAGTGTTTAAATGGAGCTTGTGTTGAAGAAGTCCAAGTCCAACCTGCTGATCTTCCTGACTTAATTGTTACAGATATTAAGAGACATAACTCTGGAATTATAGTTTATATGAAAAATATTGGAACAGGAAGCACTTTTGGGCCAAGATCTTTTTACGTTAAAGTAACCTACAGAAATCTTCAATGGACTAATGAATATCAGATACAGAATTCTGGTTTTGCTCCTGGAGCAACATTTTCCTTACATGTTTTTAATAAAGACATAACTGGCAAAGCAGTTGATGTAGTAGCATTTGTTGATTCAAGTCCTCTCCCAAATGGTGTTGTAGATGAATCAAATGAAAAAAATAATGAATTATCTATCTGGCTTTCACCTTATTCTTGTGAAAATTGGCAAAATAAGTATATCATTTCACTAAGTGATTTAGGAATTAAAGCACCCCAATATGATGGGGCATATGAATTCAAAATCTCACTTATTTATGAAGGTGTTACATTAACTTCTAGTAGTGATTCTTTTGAAGTTGAAACAGAGCAATATCATAGAGTATGTTTGGATCAACAGTGTGTTGCTGTAACTGGTGTTGGGGTTGATCAATGTAATACTAATTCTGATTGTGAAACAGCTTGTAATGAGAACTGGCAATTTGTAGATTTAACTGAGTGTATTGATGGTATAAAACAAATAGAGTGTTATGACTCTGCTAATTGTGGTACTACACATAATTTACCGCCTGGTTGTATGCTTGTAGGAGATAAATATATTAAGGAAGAAAGTTGCTGTGAATCACAATGGGATTGTAGTGATTGGAGTGTATGTTATGAGTATCAAGGGTCTATGATACAGAGCATGGTTTGTGAAGATATTTATGGATGTGATCCTAATAAGATGAGTTATACACAGCTTAGAGATTGTTGTATAGAAGAATGGGATTGTAAATGGGGTCCTTGTATCATGGGGGAACAGGAGAAAATTTGTAAAGAAATTAATAATTGTGACACTGAATTTACTAAGCCAGAATCAGAGATTAGGAGTTGTCAAGGTTTAAATATTGCTTGGTGGGTTTGGATTGTTTTGGGTGTAGTTTTTGTTGCAATAATTTTAGTAATTTTAATTGGAACAAAGAGATTACCTGGATTAAAAAGAAAACCATCTCCAGGCGTTGAACAACCACAACCACAACCTAAGAAATATTCTGGTGTTATAAAATATATAAAAAAAGCACGAGAAGCTGGATTAACAACACAAGAAATAAAAAAGAAACTTGTTGATAAGGGTTGGCCACCCAAAATAGTTGACGATACTTTTGAATCTACTTAATTATTTTTTAAGTAAGATATTAATCTCTTTTCTTATATCTTTTGCTATTGTATGAATTGTTCTATTTCCATCTATAATTTTAATATTATCTTTTAGATAATTAGGCAATAATAGAAACTTTTTTCTTACTTTTCTTAGAATTCTTAATTTTTCAAAAAAAGCTCTTTTTTCTTTAGTAATTTTATATTTCTTTTTTATTCTCTCAAGGGCTATATCTATTGGAACATCAAATATAAAAGTTATAGTTGGCATTAAAAATTGTAAAGCATAATTTTGCCATTCCTCTTCATCAAGTTGATAAGCAAGTGTGCTATAATAAAAACGGTCACATATCACAATATTATCTTCTTCGAAGGCCATTTTTATCTTTTTAACAACCTCTTTTGTATCTTGTTTGAAAAGTTCAAGCCATTTTTCTTTACTGATTCTTGTTGCCTCCTTTCTTCTTAGTAAATTATCAATTTTTTCACCATATTCACTTTTAGAAGGAGTACTTATCATAAAAATATTAAAACTCCTTTTTTCAAGATAATTTTTGAGAAGCTCTGCTTGTGTACTTTTACCATTTCCATCAATTCCATCAAAAACAATAAAAATTTTCTTTTGCATTTTATTCAACATTGATAATTATTCTCCTTTCACGAGGACCATCAAATTCACAAAACATGACTCCTTGCCATTTTCCAAGTAGGATTTGAGAATTTTTTATTGGGATAACCTCACTTGGTCCAATTATTGCAGCTTTAATATGCGCATCCCCATTTTCATCTATTTTATCATGTTTCCATATTCCTTTTGGAGCAATTTTTTTTAAAGCCTCTAAAAAATCTTCACATACTGCAGGATCATAATTTTCATTAATGGTTACAGCTGCCGTTGCATGTGGTACATAAATAACACAGAGACCTTCTTTTATTTTTGTTTTTTTAATAATATCTTTAATCTTAGAAGTTAAATCAATTATTTCCTCTCTTTTTTTTGTATAAATTTTTAATTCCATAAATTTTTAAGTCTTTTTATATTTATAAAATTTATGAGTACAAAACAAAATAAAAAAATTACTTTAATCTACAAAACTCGCTTGAAAAAATATTTTTCCTTGACTGCAAGAGCTCTAGTTTTAGCTAAGAAAAAAATAAATAAGAAAAA
>DAOWHW010000012.1 GCA_030641225.1 archaeon
GTTGAAGCTGAAATGTTTAAATGGTCCAGGCAGACAATAAGATTGACTGATGATATGATTAATGAAAGTAAAAAACTTATTAAAGCTCTTGGGTTACCTGTAATTCAAGCTCCAAGTGAGGGAGAAGCTCAATGCGCATATATGGTAAAGAAAAAAGATGCTTATTGTGTTGCAAGCCAAGATTATGATTCCTTATCCTTTGGTGCAACTAGATTGGTACAAAATCTAAGTCTTGCAAAAAAAAGAAGAACTGCAAGTGGTGGTTTTGTCTCTATAACTCCAATAATGATAGAACTTAATGATATCTTTAAAACTATTCAAATTAGTAGAGATCAACTTATATGTTTAGGCATACTCATAGGAACTGATTTTAATCCTAAAGGTATTAAAGGAATAGGTCCAAAAAAAGCCTTACAGCTTGTACAAGCAAATAAAGAACCTTATTTAATATTTAGAGCTGTTGATAAACTAATTAAAGAAGGTAAAGTTCCTGAAATAGAATTTGACTGGAAACAGATTTTTGAATTATTCAAAAAACCAGAGATAATTAAAAAATATAAACTTGAATTTAAAAAAGTTAAGGAAAAAAAGATTAAAGAATTATTATGTAAGGAGCATGATTTTTCTGAAACAAGAGTAGAGAATGCATTGAAAAAGGTAGAAAAATATGAAAAAGCTGCTAAACAAAAAGATCTTAAAAGTTTTTTCTAGCTAGTAGGAGATAGATTTACTAAATATCATTGCTATAACACCCAATCCTGTACAAATTCCAAAATAAATTACTGGATTATCTGGCAATACTAAAAGAAATGTTGGAGTAAAATTCAAGCTGAAAGCTAATCCTATGGCACTAACAAGTGTTACAAGTAAACCAAATAAAAACACAACAAGTTTTCCTCTCATTTTATCTTCACCTTTTTTAATATTTTATTTATTATCTTTAAATTTCCTGAATTTATAAAGTTGTTGATTAGTTAATTATAATCTTCTTAATTTTGCTTTTAGTGTTCTTATTTTTTGCATAAGTTCATTTCTCCTTCTCTTGAGTTCTGATATTCTTCTGTTAAGACTAACTTTCCTAGGTTTTGATGTACCTTTTCTTCCTATTTCACTTAATAGAGTTCTTCTTGTTCTAATTGTTGTTTTAAGTTCTCTATAAAGTTTTTCTATTTCTGTTCTAAGATTGGCTTTTTCTTTAAAATTAAATCTTTTTGCAGGTACAGGAGCATTTTTTCCCTGTGGCAAGGCTTTTCTTTCTTTACTTGAAGGCATCATTGGTTTTTTGATAAATACTGCAATAAACTTGTAATCCTTATCCATAATAATTGGTATTGCTGGTACTGTACTAAATCTGAAACCATTTCTTATCCAATAATCAAATCTGTAGCCGGCGGAAGGGATAGCTTTTAGTGTTAACCTTATATTTGGTTTAAATTTATATCTGCCTTTTCTAGGGGAGGTTTTTCCTTGTCCCTTGCATTGCATAGTTAGAAAATAATGGAGAGCTTTTAATAATTGTTCTTGTTTTGGTTTTTGCTTTGGTCTTTGTATTTTTTCTTTAGTAAACACAGCCACAACCTTATGATTTGTGTTCATAATAAGTGGATATGGTGTCTTTCTATAAGCTTTATTATCTATTATCCAATGACTGAAACTGTAATTAGGATTTGGTATTGCTTTTAAAGTAATTTTTATACCTCTTTTAAATTCATATTTTCCTATTCGAGGAACTGTCTTTCCTTGGCCATGAGAGGAGATGTTTAATATTGCTCTACTTATTCTTGGCCCATGTTTTTCCTTTCCTTCTTTTCTTGGCCCAGATTTTTCCCTTTCTTCTTCTCTTGCACTAAATACTGCTTTTACATATACATCTTTTTTTAATTTTAATGATAGTGTTGTTCCAAGAACTCTTTTTCTATTAATAATCCAATATTTAAATTCAGTTGTTTCTGGAATCGCTATGATAGTAACTATTTCTCCTTTTGTGTGAATATAACGTCCTGGAGCAGGATTTGTTGTTCCACCATACGTTGTTTCAATAATTAAATTAACATCCATATCTCCAATTTCCTTTCCTTCCATTCCTTTTCCCCATAACCACTTTACTAACTCTGTTAATCCTTTAATGAAGGAAATAAATAGAATGCCTATTGCTGCTGCATCAAGCACAACACAGATAGTATGTGGGGTTGGTCCAGCTGGGTAACAGAGTTGAGTTCTTCCGAGTAGGAGCCATATTATGGAAATAAAAAATAAAACAATAAAAAATATTTTGCCTCGATTTCTAAACTGCCACCATATCAGGCTTATAATGATTATAATAAATAAACTAACAACCCACAAAGCGAGTTTTGGGATTATTAAGCCAAAATAATAAATCGTTCCAAGAGAACCACCTAAAGCAAGAACAAAAGATACAATAAACGCAGTTCCTAAACTTCTTCTAAAAACTTGTTGTAAGGAGAAAGAACATACTGCAAAAATCAACAAAAAAAGCAAGGCAGCATTAATCCACTCATTCTGAGCTAGAGCAGATAAAGATAAACCATCAAAGCCAAAACCATTAGTAGCAAGAACACCTTTACTAATAAAAATAAATGCAATAAATGCCAATAAAAAAATAATAAATAATGAGCCCCTTTTCATCTAACTATAAGGCTTTAGTTGTTTAAAAATTTTAAGGTTGAATTAAGGTTTCAGCTCAAGAATAAGTTTATTGTTTTCAAGATAATAATTTTTTATTGGCAAGGCTATCGGAATTAACTTTAGATAAGCTGTGTCTTTTGCAAAGGCCTTGATTTCTATGCTATTTTCTAGCTTATTTATTATGATATCTTTCTCGCTTTTTACACCTGGAAGAATAATTTCATAAATAATTTTATCTGTTAATCTTCTAACACTTGTCTCTGGCTCTTTTCGTGGTAACTTCTTTAACTTTACTTTCTGTATCTTAGTTAATTTTTTTGTTGGCAATTTAATTTCTTGTTCTTTTTCCTTTTTATCTTCTCCTGGTTTAATTCTAAGAGGTATTATCTTCTTTCCTGGAACAAATTGCCCTAGCTTTATAACTGGTTGACCTTCAGGAGAAGTTTCAATCTTAATGCTAATACCCTGAACTCTAACTGGCATTTTCTTTAGATCTGTCTTCTCTGTTTTCTTTCTCTCACCAATCACCTTATCCATTTCACGAAATTGCTGATCCATTTCTCTAATTAGCTTCTTAAATGGAAGTCTAACAAAGAAAGGCATTTTAAACGCCTCTTCAAAACTTTTTTCCATTGTCTTAAGATCTTTTTCATGTTCTTTTATTGCTTTAAGCTGAGCTCCACAATAAGGACAGAAAGTAAACTTAGAATCAATTTTCTTACCACAGCCACATTTGATTTTCTTTTTAAACATAAATATAAAGAAAAAAGAATTGTTTATAAATACTATGTAAATTATAGATTTATTGTTTCTATAACTTCTACTAGGGTTCCTGCAGGTATTTTATATTCTCTCAGACCATTTGTTTGAGGAATTGGCCCTATTATATTATCAATTTGTGGAACATCAAATAATACTATCCTTTTTAGTTTTCTAATACCTATTTGTCTGAAAAAGCCTTTAATTTTATCATTATTCATTTGATGAATTTTATTTAGAATATATTTGGGAGAATCAAAAACAGGTATATATTCTCCATCATGGCTATCTCTAAGTTTATGTGTTTTTTTTAATTCTTTTGCTTCACGTTTTGACATAGCTCTTCCATATATCATTTTCTTGTTATTTTAGATGGCTTTGAAAGTTTATAAAACTTACTATATGTTACCACTTGACTATGGTTACACAACGAAAAGTTTATAAAGGTCTAAAACTTATGAATTATATAAAAATAATAAAAACAAAAAAATAAAAAATGAATTTAGAAGATATATTAAAAAAAGATCCTAAAATTGGTAGTCTGATCAGTTTTAAAGCATTAGGCAAAAGAATAGAGGAAGATGCTTGGGATCCTGAAGCCAAAGGTGCTTTAGGTCAAATGTTATATGGTGATTATAGAGCTCTTGCAGGAGACAAAGGATATCCAGATGCAGTTAAAGATCTTTATAATAGAAAAAAAGAACAACTTATTGAAGAAATTCAGAAAGAAAAAAGTTATTCTGAACTTGTTAATAAGTTTGATGCAGAATCTTTAAAATTTATTTTGGAAGAATTACCGGCTTTAAATGAAGATAAGAAATATAAAGATCTAGCAAAAAAACACTCAACATATCAAAATATAAAAAGCCTATTAGAACAAAGTGATATGGTAATGAATAGAGATCCAGAGAAATTTAGAGATCAAACATCTGAAAGTGTAGAAGACTTAAAAAAATATCATGCAGCTAGCAGTGTTTCAGCTGCAAAAGTAGCAACAGGATTACCTGGAGCTTATTTAGAATCAAAAAGACAACTTTATGAGGCTATTGATAGACTTTATAAGAAAAAATAATTTTAATTTTTCTTTTTATTTTTTTATTTTTTATTTCTTGCTGATAATTTTATCTATAATTTTTGTCATTTCTCTGATAAATAAATCTGTTTTATCTTGCCATTCATCTACTTCTTTTCCTGGAACATCTGATATTGAGCCATGAAGAATGTCATGAGCAAGCTTATACATATTTTTATACCATGCAATATATTTTGCATTTAATTTGTTAGTTTCTACAAATGTCTGCTCTAACATTTGTGGAATATGTTCTGGACTTGGAGGAACTCTTTTTGCTGCTATTAGTGCAGCATGACTAGCATCAACCATTGCCCAATATAATCCTTCAATACTATTAAGTAAAGAAGCTTTTGTTCTTGCCAAATGTAATGGTGCTCTTTGTAAAATGATATAAATTGATTCTGGTGTACTTTTAATTTTTCCTCTAGCCAACAAAACTTTTAGTGGAGTAAAAAAACCTCCAAAATCTATTAAGGGTTGGCCATATCTTATGATATTAATAATTACTGGTTCTCCCCTAATCATTTCTTCCCACCATGTACTTAGTCTAACAGAATTAATATGTAATGGTTTTCTATATGGATTTGCCCTAATTATTTTTCCAAGCTCTTCTCTATACCATGCTATAAGCTCAGCATCCCATTGTATTGTACAATCATCAAGGATAATTATAATATCAATATCACTACCTTTTCTTAGTCGGCCTTTGACTGTTGAGCCAAATAAAATAATACTTTTTAGGATCTTGCCAAATTTCTCATAAGCTTTAACTGCAAAATCATATGCAATATCATGTTCATCTCTAAGCTTCAAGGAAGGAAATTGTTTTTCACGTTTTTTTGATATTTTTGTTATTTTTGGTGCTTTTGGTGCCATGGGCAAGCCAAATTTTGATATTTTTTTCCTCATCATTCTACCTCTTTTCTTTTATATAGAAAAATAAACAAATTAAGTTTATAAATTTTCGGTTAAGGCTAGCTAGACAAAATTAAAAATAAAAAGATAATAAAATATTTCTTAGAGTTCTCATCTTCTAAAAAAGAAAAAAAGTCTATATGAAAATTATTAGAGACATTATAAAAAAAGAAAAAAAGAAAA
>DAOWHW010000001.1 GCA_030641225.1 archaeon
ATTCAACACTCGTACCAGAAAGAGCAACTTTTTTTGATTTGATAATACTATAAACACTTCCTTTAACGACTTTTGAAATATTACTTGCTATTAATAATTGTCTCAAAATATTACTGTCACCTCCACCAGATTCCTTAATTAAAATTTTATCTTTTGTCCAAATTTTTGGTTTTCCTGGTATATTATTAATATTAATATTATTAAAATTAATAGCTGCATTTAATAAAAGACAATTACTAGGGCCTTTTTCAATCATAGAATTGAGATTATCAATAATTGGTTTATCTCCAATTTTATAACTATGCTCAAAAATTATTAATGGGACTCCAAGCCCAGTATTATATTTTTCATTATAATCTATTAAAAAATGGGCATTTTCTGTTTGTTGGTAAATTTCATATTCAATCACAATAAAATTTTCATAATAACTTAGAGAATCAATAAGAACAGCAGGATCTGCTCTCGCACAATGTGGACAACCAACGCCAGTAAAATAAATAGCACAAATATCTTTTTCTGTTTCTGCTTTGGTTTGCTGAGCAGAAACAAATGAAAAGCTTGATAAAAATATGAGAATTATTAAAAACAATAACAAAAACTTCTTATTCATTTTACCTTTTTAACTTAATTTTAATAATGCAAAAAGTATTTAAAAAGTTTATTATGTTTAAAGAAATCTTTTTAAGTATTAATTTATGCTAGTAAGCATGGAATTAATTGGTGTATGTCATAATAAAGACTGTTTAAATGAAGTTTGTAAATATATTTCTCAAGCTTATCCTAATGGCCCAAAATCTCTAATGGTCGAATTGCCACCAAATTGGCCAGAACTTTCGAGAAGGGATTTTGAAGATTATTTTGATTGTGGAATTGAAGAGAATTTCTTTGACAAAGTTGCGCTAATATATGAACGAAAGGGAACTAAAATTATTTATAGTGATAAAGAAAGGAAAATATCAGAATCTTTATTTGAGGAATTATGTAAATTTTTAAAATATAATTTTAATATGTTCGCCGCACGTAGACGAAATAAAGCAATGATAGAGGTTATTAAAAAAGAAAAACCTGAAGTTGTAATAGCTGGTAGAAGCCATACTAATTATTTTAAAAAAATATTTCCAGATGCCTATTATGTTGCCTTTGAGATATCTTTTCAGACAAGTCCCTTAGAAACTATAATCTCAAGAATTATGGCAAAGCCAAACAAAGCAGATAAAATCATTATTTTATAAAAAATCTTGAGAAAAAATAATTAAAGAATCCTTAATCTTCCTGGCTTTGGTTCATATATGGTTCCTTCTTCTAATAAAGATGTTATAGAATTATTAATTTCTTCTACTGTATGATTGCTTAGCTGCATTATTATTTTATCAACATCGATTCCTTCTTCTGATTCTGCTTCTTTTATAATGTCAATGATTTGATCTCTAATGTTTTTTGATATGTCTTGTATTTTTTCTTCTTGAATTGATTGTTTTTCTATAACAGGCTCTTGATTTATTGGTTTTTCTCCTTGTTTTGGCTGTTGTGTTGGTTGTTTTTGTTGTGTAAACTGTGTTTCTTGTGGTTCTTGTCTTGCTTGTAATTGTACAGTTTGTTCAGTTATCTGAGATCGCTGCTCAAGATTTTTGTAAAGATCACCATATTCTTTTTCTAATTCTAGTTTTCTTACAAGAAGCCATCTTGTGTCAAGTTGTTTGACTATTTCTGGCAAGATATAAAGCTCTTTAGCAAAATATCTTAAGGTACCTAGTATAAGAATTGTATCCCCTGCTTGAGATTCTTTTATTAAGTTTATCTGGTCAGAAAAGGCTTTGACACGCATCTGACCTGTTCCATCATCAATAGTTAGAGTAATATAGGCTTTTTCTTCTGATTCAAATTTGTCTATAACATTTGCAATTAGGTTTATTCTATTAATTTCCTTATCTTTAAGTGTTAGGAAACGAAATCTTTCTTTTGTTGGGTCATCCTTGTCTTGCTCAAGCTGCATGTTTCCTTTACCAATTAAGCCAATTGAAACTTTATATGCTGTATATCTTCTAATTTCTCCATTCATTTCCTATTTCCTATTTATTCCATGCCTATTATAATTTTTTCACCAGGTTGATATTCAATCTGTCCATTATTCCATTCTGTCAAATTCTTATAAAATGCTCGTTTTTGTCCTACACATTTATCTGGCATTAATAAGTCGGCTACCTGCCATCTTGTATAAACTCCTTTTGGAACTTCATAGTATACTGGCTGGATTACTTTCTCTTCTACAATTTTAACTGGTGGTGGCTCTTCTATAGGTTTAGTTTTCTCTCTGCATTCTGAACCCAATAAGACTATCCCTGTAAGTGCACTAATAACAAATGCTTTCCTTAGGATATTTTTTAATTTTTTCATTTTTTCCTCCTGTTTGATTTAGTTATCATATTCATTCATTTTTTTAAATTCTTTGGACAAAACCTTTTTTAGGTTTAAAAATATCACCGCTCCTATTTAATTTTTCTATAATTTCATCAAATTCTGAATCTGAGATCTTGGTTTTTAATTCTTCTTTTAAATCATTAATTGGAATTAATTTTCCTGTTCTTGATTCAAGTCTGATTAGTGCTTCTCTGACAAGAATGATTTTAGTTCTTTCACTTGTTGGTATACCAGTTACTATTCTATCGATATCTATAGCTCCTGTTTCTTTGTCTATGCCAACTTGAAGAAGAAAGAGATGTATAATTTGAATAGCTCTTTTTGCATCTTCTTTTGTTATTTTCTTGCTCAGTCGAGCTCTTGCACTTGCCTCACTAAGTCGAATGAGAGATTCAAGTTGTCTTGCACTAATTGGAATAGGTCTTAACATATCCTCACTAACTGCAGGAGCATTTCTAAGGTCAACATAGAATTTTTTAATTTCTTCAACTGCTTTTTCTGTTAGTTGAGGAAAAATTTTTTGTTTGGAATAAGCAATATATTTTTTGAAAAGTTGCGGCTCTATTGGTGGTTTTTTTCCTGATTTTCTATGCTCGAGAAGAACGTGAGTTGCTATAGCTTCATCTTTCATTCTTTCTGGAATATCTTTCATCATAAATATAAGATCAAATCTATTAATTAGGGTAGGACTCATTTCAATTTGTTGAGCTACTGGTGAAAAAGGATCAAATCTGCCAAATTTTGGATTTGCTGCTGCAAGGACAGATGTTTCTGCTCTTAACGTTGCTTGAACATTTGCTTTACTTATTGTTACTGTTTGCTGTTCCATAGCCTCGTGCATTGCACTTCTATCTTCTTCTGCCATTTTTTCCATCTCATCTAAACAGGCAATCCCCTTATTCGCAAGAACCATTGCTCCTGCTTCAAGAGCCCAGCCCCTCAAATATTCATCTCTTACAACAGTAGCTGTAATTCCAGCTCCAGTAGCTGCCCTTCCTACCACATATCTTCCTTTTGGAGCAAGACTAGCTACAAAGGTTAACATAACTGATTTGGCTACACCAGGATCTCCTACTAATAGAATATGAATGTCTCCTCTTGAATGCGTTGCATCACTTCTCTGTTTTTTAACTCCACCAATTAGTTGTAAGGCAATAGCCAACTTGATTTGATCATAACCAAAAATACTCGGAGCAATACTCCCAGCTAGTTTGTTGTAGATTTCAGGATCGCTGGCTAATTCTCTTATCTGCCTCTCATCTTCTTCGTCAATTTCAAGTTCCTCAAAACTCTCTTCTAAAGGTATAACATTATTAGCCTCAAGAGCAAGGTCAAATCTTGTGCTTATCGCGCCAGTTCTTAAAGGAATAGGAACTTCTTTAAGAATACCAATAATCTTTATCTTTGAACCAGGTGTTGTTTTTTCCTCCATCCTTGGCTCAACAAGATCTTCTTTAAGAAAAACATTGAGCCTTCTTGGCTGTTCCCCCCCTGTCAAGGATTCTGGGGTTTCCTCTACAATAACTCTCTGAGCATCAACCATCTCTTTGCTCACTAATTTGAATCCTGTTCGGCGGCCACAAGAACATCTCGCAGGCTCTCTAAATTTTTTCTCTATTTGCAAGACACTAATAACTGTGCCACAAGATGGGCACTCAAATTTAGCATTTACTATTTGTGGTCTAACATCACTGGCTTGTCTAATTATGCCTTCAACAACTATCATTTGATTAAGATGTTTAGCTCGAATCTCTCTAATCTGAAGCTGTTGAGATTTTGGCAACTCAGTAAGTCTTACTCTTGCTTTTTTTATAATTCCTATTTCATCAAGAGCTAACTCAAGGATAGAAAGAAGTTCTTCTGGCTTAAGTAAAATTTGATCAGCTAAAGTATGAGAAAAACTAGCTATGTCCTGAAAAGAAACCTGAACAGCTTTTTTGCCTTTCTTTGCATATTTACCTATCTCTTGCTTATAATATTCAAAAAACTCTTTTGCTTCAATAATTAAATCCTCGGGCATCCTCTTTTCCTCCGGCTCCTCTTAGCCAATTATCAATTATCAAATACTTTAGCCTTGCTGCTATTTATATTTTATTGTCTTCTGATATAAATAATTCTATTTTATCTCTGGATCCATCTATTTTCGAGTTATCAGGTGCTTTATATTTTTGACTAACTTTTTCATTGCTTCATCAAGCTGCTTTCTATTCTTTGTTCCTGTGCATACCAATTTACCATTACTAAATAAAAGAAAAGTAGCATTAGGCTCATCTAACTTGTAAACTAAACCAGGAAATTGTTCTGGTTCATATTCAGTATTTTCAAGTTTTAAAGCCAATTCATTAAGATTTATAACAATATTTATAGAACCACTAGCAACAATATTTTGCACAGTTATTTTTGGCTTTTCTTTAACCCTAACCCCTATTTTTCTCAATTGTTTAATAACTTGTCTGATAACTTCATCAACCTGCTTGAGACTCTTGGTTCCTGTGCAGACAAGGTTTCCAGAACTAAAGACCAAAACAGCAGATTTTGGATTCTTTATTCTAAGAACAAGACCTGGGAATTGTTCTGGATTATATTCTGTATTAGTCTGACTCCTAACAAGCTTGACTAACGGCACTTTTGTTTTAAGACTTGCTGTTGCAACAATATTCTGTATTTTAAGACTTGATTTTTTTAGTCTCTTAGATTTTTTCTTGATTCTCTTAGCCTTTACCATGAATTTTCAAAGAAAAGATCCTTTTTAAAGCTTTTTAAAGGCCTCGACGGGAGAAAAATTTATTTTGAAGCATAAATTTTTATGTTATTAGGATTTTGTAAAATTTCTTTAAATCCATTAATAACACCATATTCAAAACTAGATCCAAAAATAGATTTTTCATAAAATCTTACATCAATTGGTAACCAATGATTTCCTTGTTTATCTTGAAAATAATAATTTTTAAAATTAGTATTTTTTGGAATTTTTCCTTTCTTAGGTTTAGCTAACACCACCATATGAGGCGCATCTGATAAAGTATGTCCTCTATATATCAATGCTACTTCAATATTTTTATTTTCTAAACAAGAAGCATAAAGTATAGATAAGTTACCACATTTTCCATTACTTTTTAAAGTCTCATCTGGTGTCTTTAAATAATGTAAGTTTTCATAATTTTTGTTTAATTCAAAAAAATAAGAAAATGCTTTTTCTAAATCAAACCAGAAATTTGTTTCTTTAGGATAAATTTTTTCTGGTATAGGATAAAGTCGTGTTAATTTTC
>DAOWHW010000029.1 GCA_030641225.1 archaeon
CCAGAAGGATTACCTGCTGTTATAACTATCTGTTTGGCACTTGCTGTTCAGAGAATGTATAAATCAAAAAGTTTAATCAGAACATTGCCTTCAGCTGAAACTTTAGGTAGAGTTACAGTAATTTGTACAGATAAAACAGGAACAATAACTGAAGAAAAAATGACAGTGACTGATTTATATTATGATAATAAAATTACTAAAATTGAAACTATTAGCAAAATTGAAAATAAAGCTCTAGACTTTTTGTTTAAAATAAATTGTTTATGTAATAATGCTAGAATAGAAAAAACAGGCATCATTGGTGATCCTACTGAAGCTGCTCTTCTTCGCGTAGCTTCAGATTTTGGTTTTGATAAAAAAATTCTGACAGAGAGTGAACCTAGAGAAGAAGAATTTGCTTTTACTTCTACAAGAAAGATGATGTCTATAGTAAGAAAATCTTCTGGCCATGACAATTTTAATTTTGTAAGTTATGTTAAAGGAGCGCCAGATGTGATTCTAGGAAAATGCACAAGAGAAGTTATTGGTAATGGCTCTTTGAGATTGATAGAGAGAAGAAGAAAAGAATTAATCCGTGTTTATGAAGAAATGGCTTCTAAAGGTTTGCGTGTTTTGGCTTTTGCTTATAAGCCATTAGAATCTAAGAAAAAAATCACACAGAAAGATGCAGAATCTAATTTAGTCTTTGTGGGTTTTCAAGCTATGCTAGATCCTCCAAGAAAAGAGGTTAAAGAGGCAATAAAAGAATGTCAGGATGCTGGGATAAAAGTTAAAATGATTACTGGGGACTCCTTATTTACTGCCAAAAATGTTGCCTCAAAAATCGGACTTGTTGGAAATGCTATAGAAGGAATTGAAATTGATAGAATGAGTGATAATGAATTTGCCAATAAAATGGAAGATATTATTATTTTTGCAAGAACAACACCAGAACAAAAATTAAGAATTATTAATATTCTAAAAAGTCAGGGAGAAATTGTTGCAGTTACAGGAGATGGTGTAAATGATGCTCCTGCTCTTAAAAGAGCAGATATTGGTATTGCTATGGGCATTAGAGGAAGTGATGTTGCTCGTGAGACAGCCAACATTATTCTTCTTGATGATAATTTTGCTTCTATTGTTAAGGCAATTAAAGAAGGTCGTCGGAGTTATTCCAATATAAAGAAATTTGTTAAATTTCTTTTGGCTGCAAATTTTGGTGAAGTTGCTATAATTCTCTTTGCAATTCTTGCTATAATGCCTCTTCCATTGTTACCTTTACATATTCTTTGGATAAATCTTATTACAGACAGTGCTCCTGCCTTAGCATTAAGCACAGAACCTGTTGAAAAAGAAATAATGAAGAAAAAACCCAGGCCAGATGAAGGTATCTTAAGTGGAATTGTTTGGTTTATATTTCTAGCAGGCATGCTTGCATTTACAGTTACACTTATCACTTTCCTATTATTCTTACCCAATATAGATAAAGCAAGGACAGCAACACTTACAACAATAGTAATGTTTGAAATATTTTTTGTTTTTACATGCAGATCAAATAAACCAATCCATAAAATAGGATTTTTTACAAATAAATTTTTAATAATAGCTGTTCTAGCTTCAATTCTCCTACATCTAATAGCTATCTATACACCAATTAATCAATTTTTATATCTCACACCACTTAGCTTTTTAGATTGGACTAAGATCCTTGGATTATCACTTTCCGGCCTTGTTTTGTTTGAAATAGGAAAAAATATAAAATATAAAATCAATAAGAAATATAGAGAAGAATGAAAAAGGGGCAAGGAAAAAGAAAAGGAAGAAAAGAAACAAGATTTAAGGCTCTTGAATATATAAGTAAAGAGCTAAAGACTGAAATTAGGAAGCCAAAGCCAGAAGCAGGAACCCTTAAACGATTATTTAAAGAACTTTATATTTTTGCGACTAAAGATCATCTTACAGGTGTTTTTAACAGACGTATTCTTGATGAGTTACTTAATAAAGAGATGGTAAGAGCAATAAGACACAATTTACCACTTAGTGTTATTCTTCTTGATATAGATAATTTTAAA
>DAOWHW010000044.1 GCA_030641225.1 archaeon
ACTATTGCTTAGTGTATCATTTGCCCATACTGTAATTGTTTGGTTACCATCGCTGGTTCCTGTTAATGCATAAGTACCATTACACCAGCCACTAACAACTGCAACTGTAACATTTCCTGCATTTGCTGTTGAAACATTAATCACACAATCATCTGCACCAATACCTGTATCAATTACTGAAATATTATATGTTAAATCATCAGATGATTTGTGTGGAGTTGCATTTGTATAAACTGGGAGAGTAATTGTCGGTGCAATATTCTGAACAGTGATATTAATAAGCCCAGTTGCATTAAATTGATTTGAAGCACTATCATTTGCCCAAATCTTAGCTGAAATATATTTTCCTTCTGCATTACTAGGAACTTGAATAGAGTAATTATGCCATGTATTATTTCCAGAACTTGCTTGCCATGTTTGATTAACCCAGCTATCTGTTTGATTCCAGTCTAAATTATACAAGCTTAAGCCAAGATCATCAGACCACCATGAATAATACTGTACAGTATCTCCTGGATTTGGTGTTGTATAATTAACCCCAAGATAACCTGCTCCTGTATTATAGTATGGGGGATTATCAGTTGGAGCTTGAATTGTTAAATATAAAGTTGAGGAATTCTGTTTATTTCCTGCATCATCTTCTGCTTCTACAATAATAAGCCATAAGCCATAATCTAAAGTATCCATAGTTATATTTGTAGGAGAATTATTTCCAATAGTTCCTGTAAGATTTATAGTATCGTTTAAATAGAAAGTATAATTTATTATTGTATCAAGATTATCAGTCAGTGTTATATTAATATCAGGAGCTGTATCTTGAGTAGCAGAATTATTTTGAGGGGCATTAATTGTTGCGTTTGGTGCTGTTGTATCAACAGTAAAAGTTCTATTATTAGTAGCAAAAACACATTGTGGAGCTCCACTTTTATTATCACAAGCCAAACAATTCCATCTATATATGCCATCATTTATGTTTTTAGAAAAAGATGTGTTAGTATTATTAAGAGGAGTTAAATTTGTTTCATTAAGATGCCAATTATCTGTTGACCAATTTCCATATAAGGAAATATTTTCTACCTTATAATCATCTTCAGCTTTACAACCAAAAGGTATGGATTTAGAACTTGAATTATAATAATCTCCTGGCGTATCTAAAGTTGTTGTTGGAGCATTGTCTGGTACTCCTATAATATAATCAACAATAACATAAATTTCAGAACAATACATCATCTCACCAGCACCAAGAGCAACATCATAAACAACAATCTCCATAGTATTTACTTCATCTTCTGTCCATGCAATGTTTGGTGGGGCAGGACTTATTGTATGATTAGTTCCTGTCCAATTTGTAAGAGGTACTCCTCCAATATCTACATTATTTAAGTCAGCATAATTAACCCCCCCAATTCGCAAATAAGTATGTATTCTTTCAGGAGCACCACCACCAGTTGCATTACATCTATAAATTACTTGAAGCCAATTTATTGTTACACCAGATGTAATATTATCTATTCCAACAGCGTCATATTCTGTTGCAGTACCAGTATAAATAAATGTGTTATCATCATTATCTGAAGTATCTTGCCAGTGTCCTACTGAATTAAAATCCCAAGTTACTGTATAACCATTTTCATCTGGCCTTAACATTGCAGTTGGATCTGCAACTATAACAAACCATGAATCAGATTTTTGTTCTTCTAGCTCTGATTGAAAATAATATTTTGTTGGGGGAGAAGTTTTTTGCGGGCTTCTAATTACATACCACATAGAAATGCTGTTTGTTATGGTTCCAGCATTCCAGCTTATCTTATTATAAGTTTCATTATAACTTTCTATTAAACCATCATTTGCATCTACAACTTGCCATTCTTTACTATAATAGTCAATTAAAACAGCATTTTCAATACTACCTCCAAATTCAGCAATTATAGACATATTTACATTTGTTAATGGAGGAGCTTTATGTTTGCCACATTTATGACAATCTAGGTTTCTATCAAAAGTGATTTCTATATATTCAAGCGGAACAATTATTTCTTCTATTTCAAGTATATCATATTTTATAGAATCAAATTCTAAAGTCGCATTTTCAATTTCTATTGTTAACTTATAAGAAGTTTTGTTCAAGTTCAAGTCACTAAGGTCGCAAGTTTCTATACAAATCTCTGAAAAATCAATTTTTTTAATAGTAATATTTTCTTCAGGCTCTTCTGGCTCTGGTTCTTCTGGTTGTATCGGTTCTTGTGGTGGTATTGGTTCTGTAATATTTGTAATATTTTTTGGAATTGTTATATTGGTTATATTTTCAGGTAATGTAATGTTTTGTTCTGGAACTGTGATGTTTTCTATTGGTTTTGTAATATTTGTTATATTTTCTTGTAAGGGTATTGTTGGAATTATGGGTTCTGATTCAGCTGATTCATTTATAGTTGATTCATTACTAATTTCATTAGATTCATTTCTATATTGGCTTTCACCCTCAACAGCAAAACCGGTAATACCAATACCAGGAATTATTGATTCTTCTTGTTCTAACAACGAACTATCTAAAATTAATTTGTCTTCAAGATAAATTTTAACATTTCCTTCTCCTATCAATGTTATTGATCCTGAAGCTTTAGTATTAATAAGCTGGCCATAATTTTCTAATTGCCAGACATAGTCTTCTGATTCTTCTATATGTAAATTTATATTATCTATATGTGTCGTATAATTTACCTCTTCTATAAAAAAACCTGTAAGAGTTCTGACTATTGGTCCTCTAAAGAAAAAAATAGAAAGAGAAATTAAAAGAAGAAGAGAGAGAATTGGAAAAATTGTTGTCTTAAGTTTTGTTCTTTTTTCCCTTAACCTAAAAGAATTAATTTGCTTGTTATATCTTTCTAAATCAAATCGTCGTCTCTGTATTTTTCTTTCTAATCTATTAAGCCAATCCTCTGAAGGTTTGTCCTTGAGATCAAGAAGTCTTTTTTTGTATTCATAGTAACTAATTGCTCCGAGCTCATATTTTTGTTTTGTAGATTCAACATATGATGCTGCTTTAGTTAACTTAACTTTGTAAGACTCAAGTTTCTGTATTTCCTTTTCAAGCTTAAGCTTTTTATTTTCCAATTCTCTTGTTTGGGGGCCCATTTCCAAAATACTTAATTTGTATGTAAAAGAAGTAGCTTTTTCGTCTTTTAAACCTTTCTATAATAATACTTAATTTTGATAGGTTTTACTTAATATGTATGTAAAAAATAATTTTTTCGTCTTTTAGAGCCTTTTTACTTTGAAATTTAATATTAATACTTTTTACTTAATATGTATGTAAAAAAATAGTTTTTTCGTCTTTTAAAACCCTTTTACTTTGATACTTAATATTGATAGGTTTTACTTAATACGTATGTAATAATTAGCATAAATAAGAGTAATTTAAGGGAATTAGAAATAGCCCGACCAGGATTCGAACCTGGGTCTCAAGGTCCAAAGCCTTGAATGCTTGACCACTACACTATCGGGCTATGAAAAATCAAAGAGCTTACTACTTTAAAATCTTTTCATAGAGAATCATAAACAATTACAAAGAATTAATAATAATAAATTTTCCAAGATTTTTAATATATAATTGTGCTTTTTTTGTTAGTTTTCCTGTTGTTAAAAATAAAACAGGCATTTTTTCATGCTGACCTTTTTGATATGCTAAACTAAGATCAGCTTCATTAATTATTTTTTTCTTTTTTGCTACAACAATAAAATTAAGTTCACCTAAATTGGATTTTGTTGAAATCTTACAAAAAGCATCATCGTCATCAAGTTTTTCTAAAATATGGATATTTTTTGAGTTCAGCCATGAAAAAATTCTCTTCCTAAATTCTTCCTTGCTATCTCTTTTTTTTCTTATTGATTTTTCTTTCTTAATTTCTTTATCTGCTTTCTCTTCTTTTTTTATTTTTGCTTTTACATGTTTTTTCATTAGTAGCTCAGAAATTCTTTTTGAAGCTTCTTCTTGAGTTAGGGAATGAAATCTCCAAAAAATCTTGTTAGCATCATCTATCTTAACATTAATTGGAAAAGCAAAATCTTTCATATTATTGAAAGCAACACGATGGGCTGGTTCAACTTTAGATTCATCAATAATCTGCTTTTTCTTGAGCAATTCAAAAGCTTCTTGTTCTTTATGTGCAAGATGTTTTACAAATTTTTGAAGTTGTTCTTCCTGGCCTTGAATATAGTAAAGAGGGCTGCCACCTACTCTAAGTCTACTAAGTCTCACACTTTTTTCAGTCCTCATATCGCTTAATAGAGCTGATGTCAATAGTAATGATACACCGATTTCATAAGAGATTGTACTTGGTAGTGAAGGGCCTTTTCTTTTAATTATTTCTAGAATATTTTGCTTTTTTTCCTTGAGATTATTAAAAGAATTTTTTTCTCTTTCCATTTTATTTTTTATTTTTGTTATGGTCTGATCCAATTGACTTCATAGTATGTCACACTTCCTTCATCATCAACAATACCAATAAGTAGTTTTTTCTTTGTGCTATGAGCTACCCTATTTTTAGCAGCAAATTCATGCCATGTCATTGTTGAAGATTCATAAACTGGAAATAAAATCCATCTGGCATGAGCTTCTCCAGGTTTAATACCCCTATCATAAATACGAAAGTCTGCTCCAAACTTTAAAGCTGTTTTTACAATATAACCTCTATCTCGAATATCTCTAAAAACACAGAAACGGACCCAAAAATTAGATTCGAGTTTTCTAGCCTTGCTAATAAATGTATCAAAATCTATTTTTTTCTTTCCATCATAAATATTAATTTTCTTTTTTTCTAAAAGATAAGCTGCTTCAACAAGAGAATAATAAACTTTACCCCCAACAATTTGGCCAAAACGACCTTTTCCATACAAATCAAAAGCTTTTTTATCTTTACTTATAGCACGCTCGCCAGCTAAGGCTGCTTTGAAGACTTTTGTTATTTTGGTCCTCTTTATTTTCGTTATTTTCTTGATTTTTTTCTTTTTCTTTGTTGTTTTTATTTTTTTTGTTATCTTTGTTTTCTTCTTTTTCTTTTTTATTTTTTTCTTTATTTTCTTAGTTATCATATCTTAAAGAATATTTTTTTATTTTTAAATCTTGTTAGAATTCAAAAGTCATTAGAAACAATTAAAAATTCACAAAATCTTTTCTTATTATGGAAATTATAATATTGGGAACAAGTGAAGCAACTCCAACTGCCAAAAGGAGTCAGTTAGCTATGCTTCTTAAATATAAGAATGAAAACATTTTAATTGATTGTGGAGAAGGCACACAAAGACAATTTAAAATAGCTAAGCTTAACCCACTTAAGATTACAAGAATATTTATTAGTCATTGGCATGGAGATCATGTTTTAGGGCTTCCTGGTCTTCTACAAACACTTGCTCTTAATAATTACAGCAAAGTATTGAAGATTTATGGTCCAAAAGGAACAAAACGATTTGTGAAATTACTTTTGAGGACTTTTATATTCAGGGAAAGAATAAAAACAGAAATTCATGAGATAATTAAAGATAGCAAGATAATTGATGAAAAGGATTTTTATATTGAAGCTTACAAGATGCAACATTTTACTCCATGTCTTGCTTATAGGTTTGTTGAAAAAGATATAAGAAAAATTGACATTAATTTTATAAAAAAAATTGGTCTTAAACCAGGACCTCTTTTAGGAAAACTTCAGCAAGGTAAGAGTATTATGTTTAAAGGTAAAAAGATAAAGGCAAAACAGGCAACAAAAATTAAGAAAGGAAAAAAAGTTGCTTTTATTATTGATACTTTGTTTAATAAAAACTGTTTTAAGGTAGCTAAAGATGCTGACTTGCTTATTAGTGAATCTACATTTTTGGAATCTGAGCATGGTGATAAAGCAAAGGAAAGAGGCCATCTTACAGCAAAGCAGGCAGCCACAATTGCAAAAAAATCAACAGTAAAAAAACTTATTCTTACACATCTTTCTCAGAGATATTCAAAAAATCCTAAGGTTATTTTAGAAGAGGCAAAGAAAATTTTCAAACATGCTGAGATAGCAGAAGATTTTATGGAAATTAAACTTTAAATTTTTGTCTTTTTCTTAATTTCTTTTTTCTTTTTCTTTTTTGATTCTTCTTCTTTAATTTTTAATTTTTCTTCCATCCCTAATCTTTCTAACAGCTCTTTATATCTGTTTCTTATTGTAACTTCTGTAATTCCAGCAACATCTGCAACTTCTCTTTGAGTTTTTTTCTCATCATTAAGTAAGGCTGCAACATATAAGGCTGCTGCTGCAATTCCTGCTGGTCCTCTTCCACTAGTTAATTCAGAAGACTCTGCTTTTTTTAGAATTTTTAGAGAGTCACTTTGTGTTTTTGGTGATAAATGTAAAATAGAGGCAAATCTTGAGATATAATCTTTAGGATTGCTTGGTGTAATTTTTAATTTTAATTTTCTTGTTATAAAACGATAAGTTCTTCCTATCTCTTTTCTTTCCACATCACTTGCTGCTGAGATCTCATCGAGAGTTCTAGGAATATTATAACTTCTACAGGAGGCATAAATGCAGGATGAGACTACACTCTCCATTGATCTTCCTCTAACAAGTCCTCTTTGCAAGACAAGATTATAAATTCTTGAAGCTTCTTCTTTAACAAAATTTGGTAGGCTCAAAAATGAAGCTACTCTTCTAAGCTCAGCCATAGCTAATCTTAAATTCCTTTCAATACTTGTGCTAACTCTTTCTTGCCATTTTTTTAATCTAAAAAACTTTCTAATCCTTTTTTCACTACCTAGTTGATAGATATCAGAAACCTCTCCCACATTAGTTGTTAAACCTTGATCAAATTTTTGTAAACTTAAAGGTGCTCCACCACGGCCTTTTTTTCCTCCTTCTTCAAACTGGCGCCATTCCTGACCCATATCAATCATCTTATCTTCAATAATAAGGCCACATTTAGCACAGATTAGCTCGCCTTTCTGTTCATCATAGATTAATTCTTTAGAACCACATTCAGGACATTTTTTAAAGTGTTTTTTTGCCATTTTTATTACTTAAAAATATAACAAAAGATTTATAAATAAAAAGAAGAAAGCTTTATAAATCTTACGGAAAGACTTTATAAATTTTTCCTTAAGCTGGAATAAGAATAGCCTGAACAAAACCCTCTTGACCTGGTCTGTTCGTAATTCTTGCCTTGCCAAGTTCTGTTTCTATGATAGCGCCCTTAACAAGAACATTTTTTCTTGCAAGAAAAACATTGCTTGGAACTTCAGCAACATTTTTGATTTCAATAACTTTTGATTTATTAGTTTTCTTATCAATTATGTTTGCTTTATTAGTCTTTAATAAAAAAGTTCTAAAATTTCCACCCCTAATTTTCATTTTTTTCTTCTTTTCTTTACCAAGTAAGATAATTCTTGGTTTGGTTTGTAATTCATAAGATTTTTTCTTTCTTCTTTTCTTGTATCTTCCGCCAGTTATTTTTTTACCTTTTCTAGTTGCCATAAAAAATTCATAAGAAAGATATTTAAATAACTTTCTTTTTTGAGTTTTTTCGTCGAAAAACAAAAGATTTAAAAACTAAAAATGCAAGCAATAAATATAAATATCAAATAAAACATAGAATAAAATGGTTAATGGAATTGAAAGGCCTTTGGATTTATTGAATCAGTCAAAAGGAAAAGAAATACTTATACATCTAAAAGGTGATAGACAGTTTGTTGGAAAACTACTTGCTTTTGATATACACATAAATCTAGTTTTAGACAATACAAAAGAACTAGAGAAAGGAGAAGTTAAAAGAAATATTGGTATTGCATTTATCAGAGGAGATACAATAATTTATATTTCACCAGCTCCTGGAGCTGCAAGTTCTTAACTCTTTAGAATTCTTCTTTAATTTAAGTTTTGTTCTCGATAATTTTAAAAGTCTGTAGAGGCTTTAATTATCATGCGGAGATGCCGGAGTGGTCAAACGGGACGGGCTTAGGACCCGTTGGCTTAGTGCCTACGCAGGTTCGAATCCTGCTCTCCGCATTATCACCTCATTATAAGCATTAGAACAATAAAATTAGAATTTTATTCTACACATTTAATAACATGGCCAAGTTTCCATCTCCTGATGTCATAGAGATCTTCACCTAAAACACGTTTCGTATAATTTCCATGCTCTTGTTCCACTATACTAAAGAATTCTGTAGTAGATGAAATTATTCTTCTATCCTGAACACTAATTAAATTCTTCCAGTCTTCTGGAACATAATCTATTATTATTCCACCAGTCATCTCAGGAGTTATTTCTAAATTAACAGTTTTTAGATAACGAACTAAGAAAAGTCTTCCTGTTTTTGAATCAAAATCTCCTTTTCCAAAAATAGATCTAAAAATAAATTGATTCCTATATTCTGCAATATCTTCCTGATTTTCTATAAAAAGAAGTGTATCCCATCCAACAGCTGGATCTGCTTTTTCGTGCCATTTAAAAAGCAGCATGTCACCTGGCTCTAAATCATGTGGATTAAAAGATCCTGGTTTTATTCTTGAAAGATTTCCTGTTGCATCTTGTTCTATTAAAATACGTTTTACAGAGATTGGTATTACTGTATTTCCATCATTTAATAAGCCTCTTGCTCCTACCCTATTTCTTATTCTGTTAGTATCACCACTAACAAGATTTCCAGTAGAATTATAAATATTAAGTTCATATTCTCTATTAATATTAGTGCAAAAATTCTCTGCAAAATCTCCTAAAACTTGGATTGCAAAATCTGCACAATCAGCCTTATGGCCATCTTCAATAAGTTCTTTCGCTCTCTCGCCAGCAAATTCTATCCAGTCACTAAACATCAAAAGAGTAAGTCTGTCATTAGCATATTCAATTTTATTATTAATTTTATCTCTCCAGTCTTTAGCTTGATTGTCATTTTCAGCTTCTGGATATTGGGTAAAAATTTGTTGTAATTCATTAAGAGCATTCTGAAGCTCTATTTTTCTATTCATTAATTCAATTGTATCTGTTGGCAAGACTTGATCCCAGAGAGCAGAAAATCCCTCTTTATATTTTTGTAAAAAATCATTTGTCGCAGTATTATATTCTTCTCCTCTTTTTGGTAGCTCTGGTATTTTTTCTTTATATAAACTTATTATTCCATTACAATAATCATCTGATGGTATACAGCCACCATACTTTTGGTTATCTGCAATATATTTTTCAAATTCAGATTTGGCTTTTGGCAAAATTTCTATTTTATTTTTAATTTCTTGAGAAAAGAAACATAAGGGATGTTTTCCTTTTGCTCCTGGTGCCCAAACATCACTTCTTTTAGTATAAATTTTCAAATCAAGATGATCTCCAGTACATTTACCAGTGCATCCAATCTCTCCTATTTTTTGTCCTTTTGTTACAAAATCACTCTTATTTATATTAATACTACTAAGATGATGATATCCAGAAAAAAGATTTTCAGAATGTTTTATTACAACACCATTTCCAAAACCACCATTACAATCACAATTTTCTTTTGTATTCCAGTTACATTTTTTACATCCATTAATAGATTTTATGACTTCTCCATTTGCTATTGCATAAACTGCTGCTCCTTTAGGAGCACTGATATCAATACCATCAGTATAATCCTTTCCAGACAAGGTTCTATAACCATAACAAGAACTAAGCTTATTATATGGATTAATATTAACAGGCCATTTATCAAAATACTCTTCAATATAAATAATCTCTATTCCAGCTCTTTGTCTTGATTCAATGCATTCCTGAGAAGTATAATAATTTTTTAAATTATGTCGGTAACATAATTGACCAGATGAAACTTTTTCTAAAGCACTTGGTTTAAAAAAACAAATAGGATCTTCAAATGTTCTTTGTGCAGTTTTTATACTAAATCTAAACTCGGCTCTTGGTAATTCATACCACCTACTATCATGCTTTGCTAATCCAACAGTTCTTCCCATGGAAATGACGTCTCCATTTCTTACCCAAATATCTGCAAGATCTTTATACACAGTATTAAAAGAACCATGGTTTATTTCTACATATTTTTCTTCTCCAATATCATAGACAAAAACTTTTCCTTCTGCTACTGCTTTAACTTTTAACTCTTTTTGGTCCCATCTTCTATCCAACATAAACTTGGTCCCAATAATTGTTATTTCTTTATTTGGGAAAGATTGTCCAAAATCTCTTTTTTCACAATCAAAAATATTAAAAAGATATTCAGAAGGCCAGATATCAAAAGCTTCTGCTACAGGCTCAATTATTTCATACTCTTCCCAAACCTCTTTTTTTGGTTTCTCTCTACAACATTTTTGTCCAGGATAATCACGCTGGTCAGTTATCTCTTCTGTTTCTGTTATATCCTCATATCCAGACGGACACTCTTTCATCCACTCACCACCTTGTTTGTCACAGGTATGTTCTTTTTCAAATTTAAAAATTTCAGTCTTTGCATAAATTTTTGTTCTTAAATTGAAAAGTCGAGCAATTTCCCATTCTGCTCTAGCTTTTTCATTACTTCTTATACATTTTTCACTTATGTCTTGGCATTCTGCAACAAGTTCTGTTATTACTTCATCTATTAATTTAATTTCAGAAATAAAATAATTTTCTTTTGATTCAACCTGAGCTATTGTTTCTAGAGCTTCTACTTCTTCTTCAAATTCTTTAACAGATTTTTCGACAGATGACATAACTCTTTTAAGATCATCTAGTCTCGTTTTGCTTGCCTCAGGAGGATCATAGCCAAGCTCATCCATCATATATTCTAAATTTTTAAGATCAGCTTCTTCTATTATTCTTTCACTAATAGCAATATCACTAACAGCATTTTCAATACTCTTTGTGTCTAACCAGCATCCAACATCTTTGTTATCACAATAACCAATTCTCTTCCATCTGTTTTGTTCTCCTGTTCCTCTTCCTGGATCTAGTGAACTACAAACTCTAATAACACCTCTTTTATAGATAGCAGGCTCAAGTGATTGTTCTAAATAACTTTGTAAATTGAGTGTTGCAGTTGGCATAATTGTTGGCTTGCCACTTATACATTCCTTAGCTGTTGTAACATCTTTTTTTGTTTGATCTTCTATATATAAATTCTGAAGCTCTTCTATGGCAAAGTTTGTTGTGGCCTGACCAAAACCACAAATTTCTTCATTATTAATTCTCATGCAAATTTCTTTATAGCCACTTGGTGCTCTGAAGTCTGGACTCATGCTTAAATATTGTCCAGCTGGAAGATAACCAAAAGCTTTTGGAATAGGATAATGATCAGGAGCTTGATAATAACCAATTGTTGAAGGACTTGTTAGATATACAGAATAATAAACTCCTTGGTCATGACCTGCCCATATATAATAAAATACTTTATAATGACTTTCAGTGCTTGCTCCGCCCATTGGAATTTCATCAAACCATGCTGTTGCTTGGGTAGGGCTTTCTGGTTTTGCTAATTCATCCCAGAATTTTGCTTGAGTAGGATAACTAACAGAGATAAATTTTTTACAAATTTCAGTTCCTATTTGTGTTGTTGATCTTGCCTTAAATGCTTGTATTGAGGTCTTACCATAATAATCTGTAAAATAACTTACAGAATCCATACTCTGTTTCCAGGTTTCACTAAATAATGCATACTCACCTCCTCCTCTACTTGTAAGAGATTCTGATATTGCTGGTAATCCTGCTCTAATAAATGGATCAAACTGACGCCAGAAAAATTCACATATATAAACAGACATAATCTGATCACAAATTCCAACCATCTTTCCTGTCTTTAAATTCTCTTCTAAACAATCACGACCTGATTTTAATATTCCAGTAAAACTTTCAAGTCCAGCATTAACTCCAGTCAAGCATATTGGCACAAGGACACCACGACCATCCTCAAAATTAGGCCAGCATAGCATTAAAGAACCAATAACTCCTGATTGAACAACATTATCAACAGGCATTCTTCCACCATAATCACATCTCGATGGAGGGCACACAACAGGATCACACAAATTAAACAAAATCCTACAATCTGTTGGAGACATAAAATCTTCACACTGCATAATTGGTTTAGCTGTAGGTGGTTTTCCAAGAATAAAATTACCACATCTTGAGGTAGTTATCTTCCTTTTTCCTTGTGCATATTGTTGGGAGGCTTCTGCAGCACATCTTTTTACATTATCATAAACTTGTCTTGCTCCTGCCTCATTTAATGGAGGAATATCTGGTTGTATTCCCTGGATAGCTGAGACTAATGTACAGCAATCATCTCCTTCTTGACCTATGGAAAAATCAAAATTAGGAATTCCATCTTGACCAACATTACAAATCCAGAACGTATTTATATCCCCAGTCTCCCTGAAAGCAATCATTGGTCCTTCTAATCCTGTATAACTTGTAGTAGCTAAATACCAACCAATTCTTAGATTTATTGGCATATAAGCAACCATGCCTTCATAAGGACCAGATTCCCAGAACTTAATTGTATTTCTAGGTTCATCAGCTTCTATTCCTCTTATAATTTCATTATTATTACACAATGTAAGATCTAATTTCTGTATATGAGAAATGCCCATATTTGTAAGCTCTGTTGTAAGTTCCTTTTCTTCAATAATATCTCCTATGATTTCTCCACTTTCATCAATTTCATAAAGTGCTTTTATTGTGAATGTATTTCCTCCTCGATTGTCAAGGATTGCTATATAATACTTGTTATTAAACCAAAAATAAGTACAAGATTCTCCTGTATGCAAGTATTTTCTTATCTTATCTTTACTCTTCGTATTACTAAATTTAGTGACAACACTGTCATCAATATCATAAACAGGGATTTTTACTACCTGTCTTTCTTTTGGTCTTATAATAGCTGGATGTTTACCATATTGATTACTAAAGGCGCTGCTTCTTTCAATGTTTTTAATATCCTCACTAAGATAATTTAATTCACCATAAGTTCCTTTTAATATGCTGCTACATAAAGCTGATTCTCCTGGTTTAGTTTTACATTTTTTGTAAAGAGAAAGTTGTAAGTAAAGATCTTTCACATCATTTTTAAAAACATAACCTTTATCATGCAGCAATGATAGATTAGCTATGAGATGCTCTGATTTTAGTATATTTCCTTCTTCATCTTTTATTTCAAGATTCCTAAGCTCTTTTGGAAAATCATCTTGAGCAACTTCCATAAATTTATCTTCATCAATTGTCTTACTTAAGCCAAAAAGACCACCACTTTTTGTAACTCCATTAATTTTTTTAATTTCTTTAACAAAATTATTTGCTTCACTAATGGATTGTTTCATAATATCTATATCAGCAGTAATTGCAGTTTCCTTGAACCTGTAACAATCTGAAAGGCTTAAAGCCCCGATTCTTTCCCTATATTCTTTACTAGAACATTTGTTAGTCCAGTGCTCCATAACTTTTTTCCTTGCTAAACTCTCTCCACTTAAACCTGTTACAAAATTCTTAATCCATAACGTGGTTGCGCCAATATAACATGCTTTATTCCATACACTAATTACCTTACCTAACTTGTCTGTTATTCCTTCAAGTGTTGAGATTGTTGAGTCCAGCTTTTTTATCATGTCTTTTGTCTGATCTGGACTTAATTGTATAGCTCTTTTTTCAATTCCAATTTGAAGAGTAAAATTAACTTCAGTTTCTCTTTCACGTTCAAAAGGCAGAACACTAACTTTAACTTCTTGAGTTATGTGTGTAGTTATTAAATTAAATCTCACCCCATCCAAAGTTTTGCCTTCTCCTACAACAATAGTTTCTTTAGCATTTGTAGTATTTACAAGACTAATGCTTACATCATCTATTTGAGTAATCTCCCAGTCATTAATTATGTCACCAATACCATAAGTTCCTCTTTCTCTATCAATCTCAAGCTCAGCATTTTGTAAATATATTGAAGGTTTCTCAATTGAGATAAGTTTGATTATATAATTTCCATGCTGGCTCTGGAATGTTTTTATATTATTTCCTCCAATAGCTGTAATCTGCCATAATTTCTCTCTTGCCTCTTCTATCTCATTTAATATTTGTGGTTCATCAGAATCAGAATATTTATTAATCATTTCTTGTAATAAATCAACCTGGTCTTGTTTCTTATACATATATTCAGCTAGGTCTGCTGCATCCATATAAGCCTTAACACCATAATATGTTCCTTCATCATGATATGTTGTAGAATAAGCATAAGCAATATCTTTATACTGGTCAATTGCTTCTTTATATATGGCTTCTATTTCTTTTGTATAATGGACCTGAACAGGTCCTTCTACAGAAACTAATTCTAAAAGAGAATAACCTATTTCTTTTTTA
>DAOWHW010000053.1 GCA_030641225.1 archaeon
TGAGACAATAATATAAGAGAAACCTTTTTAAATATATCAATTAAATATTATATAGGTTAAGGGAATTTGGAGAATAAAATGACTGAAAAACAACCAATTTATATTTTACCCGAGAATATTCAAAGGGTTATTGGCAAAGATGCTCAGAGAAATAATATTATGGCAGCAAGACTTGTAGCAGATACAATAAAAACAACTCTCGGTCCTAAGGGCATGGATAAGATGTTAGTTGATAGCATTGGTGATATTACCATTACAAATGATGGTGTTACAATTCTTGATGAAATGGAAATAGAACATCCTGCTGCAAAAATGATGGTTGAAATAGCTAAAACACAGGAAGATGAGGTCGGTGATGGAACAACAACTGCTGTTATTTTTGCAGGAAAACTTCTTGATAACGCTGAAAAATTACTTGATGAAAAAATACATCCTACTGTTATCGCTCGCGGTTATCGCTTAGCTGCAAAAAAAGCATATGAGATTTCAAAAGAAATTGCTTATAAAATAAGGCCAGAGCAGAGAGATCTTCTTAAGCAAATTGTTATTACAGCAATGACTGGCAAAGGTGCAGAGGCTGCAAAAGAAAATCTAAGTGAGGTTATTATAAATTCTGTTCTACAAGTTATGGAACAAAATGAAGAAGAAATAAAAATAGATAAAGGAAACATTAAACTTGAGAAGGAAAAAGGCAATGGGATAGAAGATACTAAATTTATTAGTGGAATAGTTCTTGATAAGGAAAAAGTTCATTCTGATATGCCTTCTCAGATTAAAGATGCAAAAATTGCCTTACTTGATGTTGCCTTAGAGTTTAAAAGTCCTGAAACGGACACAAAAATTCAGGTTACATCTCCAGAACAACTTCAGACATTTATTGATCAAGAAGAAAAAATCCTGAAAGGAATGGTTACAAAACTTAAGGAAGTAGGAGCTAATGTTGTTTTTTGTCAGAAAGGAATTGATGATGTTGCGCAATATTATTTAACAAAAGAAAATATTTTTGCTGCTCGTAGGATAAAAAAAAGTGATATGGAATTAGTAGCTAAGGCAACTGGCAGCAAAATTGTTAGTAATCTTAATGAATTTACAACAGAAGATTTAGGTTATGCTGAAACAGTAAAAGAATTTAAAGATCATGAAGGAGAAGGAATGATTTATGTTACTGGTTGTAAAAATCCAAAAGCCTTAACAATTCTTATTAGAGGTGGAACAGAACATGTTGTTGATGAGCTTGAGAGAGCAATTAAAGATGGTATCGGAGATGTTTCTATTGCTCTTGAAAAAGGCTACATAGTTTCAGGTGGAGGGGCTTTTGAAATAGAACTTGCAAGAAGATTAAGAACTTATGCTCAAGGAATTAAAGGTCGTGAGCAGTTAGCAATAAATGCCTTTGCTGATTCTCTTGAAGTTATTCCTAGAACTCTTGCAGAAAATGCTGGTCTTGACCCTATAGATATTATTACAGAATTAAAAGCAAGACATGATCAAAATGAAACAACAACAGGACTTGATACTAGTGCAGCAACATCAATTGGCGGAGAGATTTGCGATACACTAAAAAAAGGAATTATTGAACCTCTTGAAATAAAAAATCAAGCAATTAAATCTGCAAGTGAGGTTGCTATGATGATTCTTAGAATAGATGATGTTATTGCAAGCAACAAATCATCTGCTCAGACTCAGATGCCTCAAGGAATGCCTCCTGGTTATTAATTAGAATTCTAAATTATATTGGAAATATAACATAAATCATGAACAATCTTATAACCAAATTCTGGATTTTTTTCTAAAAGTTCATGCATTGTTAAATATTCATGTTCTTCTTTAAGTTTAGCGATACTAGAATTGATAGAATTTCGTGCAAAACTTATTCTATGATTAATAGCGCCATTAACACTTCTTTCTAATTGAGATGAAGTATCTTGTAGTAAATTTCTAACATTTCTGTACTTGATAGACTCTATTATTTTCTTTGAGACTGGTAAATTTCTTTCACATAATATTTGGAAAGATCCTTTTTTGTTTGCCATTTTATTTTTAATTTGTTTTACCTTTTTAAATGTTACCCTCAAAAATTTTAAATAGCATTCTACCTTCTTTTTTCTTAGGCGCTGGTGGTTTAATGGTAGAATCTATCCCTGCCACGGATAAGATGCGGGTTCGATTCCCGCCTGGCGCATACAAAAAAAACCAAAACCTTTAAATATACTAGAACATTGATTTTTATGTTCGAGATGGTGGAAGAATTTTTTAAGTACAACGGCGTCTTCGGATGTGCAGTCGGCTTATTGAACTTCGGACATCATCCCGTTCAAAACTTCTTTTATATGTTATAATCTATATTTTAGAATACAACTATATTTTTTCATAAATATATATAAAAGATTATAAATAAAAATTAATATGAAAAGGGGGAATAAAAAAGAGATTAAAAAAAAGGAAAGAAAACTTAAAGCTACAATTAATCCTCAGATAACTGTTTTAAATTCTATTGCTAATTATTATAATGGCTATGATTTATCAAGGATTCTTTCTAATATTTTTGGTGTCTCACAGACACCAATTTCTAAAAAAAATCTCACACTTGATGAACTTGTTTCTAAAACTAAACTGACAAAGGGGAAAGTTAAAAAAACTATCACTGAA
>DAOWHW010000002.1 GCA_030641225.1 archaeon
AGTTTTATTATGATTTTCTAGAAGATGTAAAACAGAAATTAATATCTTTGGGTTTTAAAGAGATGAAAGGACCAATGATTGTTAGTGAATTTTGGAATTTTGATGCTTTATTCCAGCCACAATTTCATGCTGCAAGAGAATGGACAGACACCTACAGTGTGGCTAATAAATTAAAGTCATTGATTGTAAATAAAAAAATTATTAATGAAGTTAGAAAAATGCATGAAAGGAAGTGGCATTATATTTGGAGTAGAGAAAAAGCCATGAAATTTATATTAAGACCACAAGGAACTGTTCTGAGCGCTTTAACTTTGGCTTCAAATCCTAGTGTACCAGGAAAATATTTTGCTCTTGCAAGATGTTATAGACCAGATGTTGTAGATGCTACGCATCTTACTGAATTTAATCAGCTTGAAGGTATTGTTATAGGGAAAAATATGAATTTTAAACATCTCCTTGGTCTACTCAAAATGTTTGCTAAAGAAATTATAGGAGCAGAAGAAATTAGATTTATTCCTGATTATTATCCATTCACAGAACCAAGTGTTGAGTTGAATATTAAAAAAGATGGAAGATGGCTCGAAATAGGTGGAGCAGGTATATTTAGAGATGAAGTTGTTTGGCCATTAATGCCAGAAGCCAAGGAACAGGGGATTAAGGTCTTAGCTTGGGGCCTTGGTATAGATCGTTTAGCTATGTTAAAATTTGGAATTAGAGACATGAGAGAATTATTTAGTAGAAAATTAGAATTTTTAAGAACAATAGGAATAAAATAAAAAATGCCAACAATAGAAATTTCACGACGAGATTTGCAGAAATTAGTTAGAAAGAAACTCGATGTTAAAGAGGCTGCGAGCTATATTAAAGCAGAGATTGAAGTGGATGAAAAGAATAAAGATTTGTTACATGTCGAACTTAAAGATATTAACAGGCCAGATTTATGGAGTGTTGAAGGAATTGCTAGAGAATTGAAATATAAATTTGGATTTAAGATTAATTATGATATTATAAAGGCTAAGAGAGAATCTGTGGTTAAAGTCAAAAATAAAGTTAAAAAAGTTAGACCATTAATAGCGTGCGCAATAGTTAAAAATCTTAAATTAACTGAAGAGGCAATTAAACAGATTATTCAACTTCAGGAAAAACTTTGTGAAAGTTTTGGTTTAAAAAGAAAAGAGGCCGCTCTTGGCATTTATGATTTTGATAAAATTAAATGGCCGATTATTTATACAAGCTATAAGCCAGAAAGCATAAAGTTTGTGCCTATTGGCTCAACCCAAAAGCTTAATCTTCGAGAAATTTTAAAAAAGCATGAGAAAGGTCAACAGTATGGCAATCTCATATCAGAGTATAGAGAATGGCCTATTCTAATCGACTCAGCAAAAAATGTATTGAGCATGCCACCAATAATAAATTCTGACTATAGTGGTAGAATAACAGGGAAAACAAAAAATCTCTTTATAGAAGTTACTGGTTTTAGTGACCGCTTCGTCCTTTTAGTTTTAAATATAATGGTCGCTGCTCTTGCTGAAAGAGGTGGTAGAGTTGAGAAAGTTAGAATAAAACAACGTTTCAAGAAGAGAGAGACTCCTGATTTAACTCAAAGCGAATTTAAAATAAAAACAGAAGAAATAAATGAAATTCTTGGTCTTAATTTAGATCTACAAAAAATCACTACCTTACTTAATAAAAGCGGTCTTTCTATCAAGAAAAAAGATAAGAAAGAAATAACTATTTTAATCCCAGTATGGAGACAGGACATAATGGATGTTAGAGATGTTGCAGAAGATATCGCAATAGTCTATGGCTATAATAAATTTAAACCAGAAATGCCCCATATTTATTCTCTTGGTATCATAAACAAAAAAAATCTGCTCGCTAGAAAGATTAAGGATATTCTCGTTGGTTTAGAAAGTCAAGAAATAGCCACCTTTATTTTTACAAATAAAGAATTATTGTTCAAAAAGATGAAACAAAAAGCCAAAGAGATTATTGAAATAAAAAATCCTATTTCTTCACATTATACTTGTTTAAGAAACTGGGTACTGCCTTCAATACTAGAGTGGCTTTCTATTAACAAAAATGCCAGATATCCACAAAAACTCTTTGAAATTTCAAAAACAATTTCAGTTGAAAATAATAAAGCAGTAGAAAAAGAAAAACTTTGTTATGTTATTTCAAACACTAAAGTAGATTTTACAGATATAAGACAAGTTCTTGATTGGCTTCTAACTTCCTTGAATTTAAAATACGAACTTGAGCCAACAAAACATGAGACTTTTATTGAGGGAAGATCAGGAAAAATAAAAATTAAAAAAGAGATTATAGAAGGTAGAAAAATAAAACATGAGATTTATGATATAGGGATTATTGGTGAAATAAAACCAAATATTCTTGACAAATTTAATTTAATGATGCCAACAGTGGCTTTTGAAATAGATTTAGAAAATATTTATCCAAAATAGCTTCTTTTTTTCTTTGCTTTTTCTTTTGTTTTTATCTTTTCTATTATATGTATAAAATCTTTTAGATCAGGTTTAAGATCTTGCCATCTCTTACTAATTCGTTTTATAAAGTCAGCTTCCTTTCTTTCATCATAAACAATATCGAGACTTATTGAACTAAGTTCAGAATTAACAAGTTCATGATAAATTTTCTCAATAATCTCTTTATCTCTATGAGTTAGGGTTCTTAGTATCGAAAGAATAAAAACTGGAGCATTTTGTGGATTTAAAAATAGTTCAAAAAAGCGTAAAAATGCAGCGATTTTATCATTTATAGCTCTTCTAATTTCTCTAAGTAAAAAATCAGTCTCCTTCTCTTGAATTTTTTCAACTTCAAATTCTTGATTTAGCAAAGAAAACTCAGGTAATTTATATTTCCTGCGAAATTTTTCATATTCTTTTTTTAATTTAGTTAGATTGTGTATTTCCTTCATTTTAGATTTAAGAGGAAATCCTTTTTTAAATCTTGCTCTTAAAAAATAAAAGCCTCGGGCGTGGATCGAACACGCGACCTCATCCTTACCAAGGATGCACTCTAACCAACTGAGCTACCGAGGCATAGATAATAATTATATCAAGAGTTTTAATATGTTTTTCTCTTTTATTAAGAACGCAAGGTTTTTAAATTGATATCACTCAATAGTAATATCACTAAAGAAACTATAATGAAAAATGAGAATTCAATTTAAGGCAGATGAAACACCTGACTGGTTGATTAAATCAGATAATCTTGCCAACATCTTGAGAAGAGAAGGAGAAAGAAAGGATAAAAAACCGAAATTAGCTGTATCTATTCCTCTTTCTGAGGAAGGATTAAGATTAACAAATTTTATGAAAAATCTTATTTCTGATATCTATGAAGATAGTTGGGATGTTCCAAAGGGTGAAATTAAAGTAGAAAAAGAACTCGGGACAATAAGAATCAGTAAAACAACTGTTGTTAGTTTAGCAGATAAGATTGTTATTAATCAAAATGGAGAAAAAAAGATTTTAAATATAGAACAATGTCTTGAAGACCATTTGAAATATAATATAGATAAAGATATTATAAGGTATATGTTAAAACATCCAGAAATAAAAGAGCTTAATAATTTATATGATACTAAATTAAGCGATGGCAGAAAATTAAATAAAAGATCTATTGAATATTTGATAAAAATAAAAGCCTTACAAGTTAATGAACAAACTGTTAAGAAAATACCCTTAATTGTAAACATAATTGCTCCGACAGGAGATGTAGTTGTTCTTTCTGAAGATGGAATACGTTATTTTAGCAAAGGCAATTTTAATTTAACTTTTAGAATAAATTATTGCCTCGATGCCCTTTCTGATGATTCAGATAGAATTATTATGAGTGATGAAAAAGAAGCTTTAAGAATTAGAAAATTATATGCCGAACACTCAAAAAGAGCCCTTGAAGAAAAACTTCTTGAAACTCCTCTTTTCATTGAAAAGAAAACAGAACATGATTTTACTGGGGATAATCTTTTAGAAGCTCTTAAAAAGGCTATGACATGTGTTGAAAAAGGTAATTATAATGAAGCTGAAGAACATTATAATGAAGCCGAAGAACTATTTAAAGAATATAAGGGTAAAAATAAAAGAATAGCTACTGATAGAAGAATAGCTGCTTTAAAAATTAATAACCTAGAGTTAACAAAGATACTTAATAAAGAAGAAAAGAAAAACGAAAAAGATAGAGATCAAAAATTTTTAGAAGTTTATAATTCATTTAATGAAGTTTATGTAAAACTTCTTGAAGGGAAAATCAGAGAGCCTGAAGCCTTTAAAGAGGCATATGAAATAACAAAAAAATATCAAACTTCTTTTAAAGACAAAAGAGAAAAATTAGAATTAATAGATAGTATACCACTTAAGATAATAGATAGTTATAGAAAAAAGAAAAAGCCTGTTTCATAACATTTTTTAATTCTATAAAATTTAGAATATAGGGAAAAAGCCCTGTAGTGTAGTGGTCAAGCATTGCGCGCTCTGGACGCGCAGACCCAGGTTCGAATCCTGGCAGGGCTACTTATTCTTTTTTATAATATTTCTAAAAAGAATTAAACCAATTAACATCATTAGCCAAAATGAGACAGCTCTATAAAGAAGTGTTGCTGTTAAGGCCAGATTATATGGAATACCCATTATAGAATATCCTAAAGTCATGCTTGCTTCATAAACACCTATTCTGATATATGATGCTAAAGATAAAGCAGTGGCAATAATATAACCAACAATCAAAATTCCAAAATTAATTAAATAACCAAGAGAAAGAAAAATCGCTGTAATAACTAAAATTTTAAATAAATAAACCAGAAATACATAAAAGAATAACAAAAAGAATCTTTTTTTATTAAATTCCTTTTTTGCATTATAAAAATTTGATAAAATCGCTAGAGTTCTTTTCTTTGCTTTTGGAAACTTATGGGTTAACCATGAAAGAACAGATTCAAAATGGCATCTGCCTGTTTTTGTCCATATGATTCTGTTCATTAATATAAAACAAATTAAAAATATAACTATTATGAAAAACAAGATCCAGCTATCAAATTTTTGTGTTATAAGTAGATAACTTAAACCAAAGATTAAGATTATAAAGAAAAATAAGAAGTTTATAAAGATATTTAAACCAATCACCAGGGCTGATTTATCTTTTTTTATCTTTGCTTTTCTTGCTGCATAATAAAGTAAAACATTTCCACTTGCTGAGAAAGAAGGCATAGCATGATCAACAAATAACATTGCTATAGCTGTCTTGAAGAGATAAAAAAAAGAAATTTTATCTTTTACAGAAAAAAGAATACTTTTATAGAGGCCAGCAAGAGCTGCAAAAACAGCAAATTGTAAAATAATAGCAATAACAAACCAAAAATAATTTACCTGTTTAATCAGTAATGTAATTTCTTTTATTTCAGCAAATCGAAATAATATTATTAGAATAAAAATCAATATAAATAATGCAAAAATAATTTCTTGCCATTTCTTTATTTTTTTCATGAAATTTAAAGGAAACCTGAGCTAAAAAATCTTTTGTTATGATAGAAAATTTTATATATTTTAAACTCCTTAAAACAGAGAGGTTAAGGAAAATGACAAGAACAAGATATAGGGAAGAAGAAATAGATATAGAGTGTCCTAAATGCAAGATGCATAGTAAAGTTAAAGTAAATAATTTTTTTGATTCTTTTTACAGTTGTCCTAATTGTAAGGAAGTAGTTAATATACCAAAATTAAAGGATTAAAATTACTTAACATTAAACTAAGCAATGATTCTATAAGAACTTTTAAATATTAATATGCTTTTTCTTTTTTGGGCCCCTGTAGTGTAGTGGCCAAGCATGCAAGCCTCTCGAGCTTGTGACCTGAGTTCAAATCTCGGCAGGGGCATTTATCAAAATTTCAACTAAAATCCATGGAATTGAGTAAGATAATTATTTAAATTAAATTTAATTGATAGAAATATTAAAAAAGAGATGTAAAATGATACCCTGGTTAAATAAAAAGTTTAGTAAAATGAATGCTTGGGATATCTTTTTAGTCAATCTTGCGGTTATTGCCGGTATGTTGTTTATAATAACAATCTGGTCTGTTGCAATGAACTGGGTGCAATCTGTAAATCCTTGGTATTTCTTAATAGCATGGATAATTTTTGGAATAAGACCTTTTTATATAACTTTTTTAAAAAAAGATAAAAAATGAAAAGATTATTAATAAAAATTTTATCGATAGTTTTAATATTAGTAATGGTTGCCAACCTAGTTCTGTTAGTCTCTGGAATTTTTAATTCTCTCTGGTTTTGGGTTATTATTGCTATATGCGCAGTGATTGCTTTCTTTGTGATGCCTAAACTAAAAGGAAAGAAAACTTGAGGGAATAAAGAAAACTTTATTAATTCTGTTTGAAAAGTACTTTTATGATTGATTATAAAAAAATAGGTTTAAAATCAGGCATTGAGATACATCAACAACTTGATACCCACAAATTATTTTGTAATTGTCCTTCCCTGTTAAGAAAAGATAATCCAGATGTTATAGTAAGAAGACGTTTATATGCAGCAGCTGGTGAAACAGGCAAGGTTGATGTCGCAGCTTTTTATGAACAAACAAGGAAGAAAGAATTTGTTTATCAAGCCTATAGTGATACAACATGTCTAGTTGAGCTTGATGAAGAACCACCACATCAAATTAATGAAGAGGCTCTCAGAATAGCTTTACGAATTTCTTTGCTTCTTAATGCTAAGCCTTTAGCTGTCACACAAGTGATGAGGAAAACAGTTGTTGATGGTAGCAATACCAGTGGATTCCAAAGAACTCTTCTTATTGCTAAGAATGGTTATATTATAGTAAATGGTAAGAAGATAGGAATCCCAATCATCTGTCTTGAAGAAGATGCTGCTAGAATTATTAAACAGACAGATAAAGAAGTTGTTTTCAGACTTGATAGATTAGGCATTCCTCTCATTGAAATAGCAACAAGTCCTGACATAGAAGATCCAGATGAGGCAAAGATGGTTGCATTAAAGATTGGTGAAATTCTAAGGTATTGTAAAGTTAAAAGAGGCATTGGAACAATTAGACAAGATGTTAATATGTCTATAAAAGGCGGCTCGAGAATTGAAATTAAGGGAGTTCAGGAGCCCAGGCTAATAACGAAGACTATTGAAACAGAAATAACTAGACAAAGAGATTTTTTAGCTAAACATAAAAAAATTAAGCCAGAGGTTAGAAAAGCTGAAGCTGATGGAAAGACAACTTTTTTAAGACCTCTTCCTGGAGCAGCTAGAATGTATCCTGAAACTGATATTCCTCTGGTAAGAATAACAAAAGACATGATAAAGGAAAGTAAAAAAAATTTACCAAGAATTAAGACAGATATTATTTCAGATTTAGAGAAACAAGGCATAAACAAAGAACTCGCAAAAAATCTTATTAAGAAAAAGAGAATTGATATGTTTAATGAATTACTCAAGTTAAAAGTTGAACCAAAAATTATTGCAAAAACAATAATCCTTGTTCCAGATTCAATTAAAGCACACTATAATCTTACAAATGAACAACTAAAAAAAATAACAGAAGAAATCTTTGTTTTGGTTCTAGAAGCTTTCAAAAAAAATAAAATTACAAAAGATGCTATTGAGTTAGTGCTTCTTGCTGTATGTAAAGATATGCCAGTTGATGAAGCCATTAACCAATATAAGAAGCTAACTGATAAAGAGCTAGAAAAAAAGGTTAGATATATTATTCTTAGATACAAGAAAAAACTAACTAAAGGAGAAATGCCAGAAAAAGCTTTTCTTGGTTTAGCTATTAAGGAACTTAAAGGAAAAGCTTCTGGCCAGGATGTTGCTGAACTTGTTTCAAAGTTAATAACTAAATTTATAAAAGATTCAAGATAGATAAGAATATGAAAAAAGAGAAAAGAATCTATATAGATAAGATAAAAAAAGGTCCTGTATTTCTTCAGGGCTGGGTTCATGAGCTTAGAGATCTTGCAAAAGTTAAATTTATTCTTCTTAGGGATGTTAAAGGAATAGTCCAGTGTGTTGTTAAAAATAAAAAGTTGTTTAAGAAATTTTCAGATTTAACTTTAGAGACAGTTATTTCTATTAAAGGCCAATCAAAAACTGCTTCTGTAAAAAGTCCCGAAGTTACTAATCATAAAATTGAGATTGAAGTTAAAAATATTGAATTGATAAATAAAGCAGAACAACTACCCATATTAGTTGTTGAGAAAGACAAAACTATTAAAACTGATTTATCAAAGAGATTAGACTGGAGAAGTCTTGATCTAAGAAAGAAAAAAATTAATGCTATTTTTTTAATTCAATCAGAAATCATTCGCGCCTTTAGAGAATTTTTTTCAAAACAAGAATTTATAGAAATTCAGACCCCTTGTATTATTGCCTCAGCAAGTGAAGGTGGAACAGAATTATTTCCGGTTCAATATTTTGAAAAGAAAGCTTTTTTAGCACAGAGTCCACAACTTTACAAACAACTAATTGCTATTTCTCTTGAAAAAGTTTTTTGTACTGTTCCTGTTTGGAGAGCTGAAAAACATAATACAACTAGACATTTGAATGAGTCCAGGCAGATGGATATAGAAGTTGCTTTTGCAGATGATTTTGATGTTATGAAATATCTTGAAGATTGTGTTCAATTTATTATTTCTAATATTATCAAAAATTGTAAAAGGGAATTAGCAATTTTAGATGTTAAATTAAAATTACCTAAGTCAAAATATTTTAGTTATGATGAATCAATAAAGATTTTAAAGAAGAATAAAATTAAAATAGACTATGGGGAAGATTTAGCTGCTAATGAAAAAAGATTCTGCGAGATGTTTCCTAACACTCTTATTTTTATACATTCATTTCCAAATAATATGAAACCATTTTATATTTGGCCTAAAGATGGTAAGATTAGTGCTGGTTTTGATGTTCTCTATGGTGGCATAGAAATCTCTAGTGGAGGGCAAAGAATTCATATTCCAGAAATTTTAATTCAAAGGCTTAAAGAGAATAAATTAAATCCAAAGAATTTCAAACATTATATTGATGCTTTTCGTTATGGTGCTCCTTATCATTCTGGTTGGTCTATTGGACTCGAAAGATTTACAATGGCCTTACTTGGCCTTGATAATATTCGTGAAGGTTGCATGTTTCCTAGAGATAGAGATAGATTGACACCTTAGACCCTAAAAGAAACTTTTTATTTTTTCATATATGTTCTTTCCCATTCTTCTATCAATGATTCATCTATCTCTATCTTTTGTTTTGGTTTAATTTTTTGTATATATTTTTTTCTTATAGTACATCCATAAATTAAACCTATTGCCAGGCCAACAAGGTGGGCGAGATTAGCTATATTATTAGGAGCGAAAAGGCCAAGAATATCAAGTGCTATCCAAACAAATGCAGCTATAAAAAGGGGCATTGGTAACCCATAAACAAAAACAACTCCTTTTGGCCTTAGTATTATAAGACAACCAAGAATACCAAATATAGCTCCAGATGCACCAAGAGCAGCATTATAAATAAAACATGAACCAATTCCAGCTAAAACTCCTGAGATAATAAATAAGAGAATAAATTTTTTTGAACCGATTATTTTTTCTAATAATGTTCCAAATAATGCTAAAGCAAAGAGATTATAAATAAGATGTAGAATATTTGAGTGTAAAAATATGGAGGTTAAGAGTATCCAAGGTCTTATTAAAACTTCTGATGATATTAACATAAAATTTCCAGTTATTATAGGAAAAATTCTTTGTAGAATAAAAATGAAAATAATAAATGCAGACAACCACAATGCATAAAATTTCATTTCCATATATCTATCTGTTTTTGAGGATACTTAATTTTTACCTTAAAAGAAACTTTTTAAATCATCCCTTCTTTATTCTTTTACCCCACGTAGCTCAATGGTAGAGCACTCGGCTGTAGTCTTATACCTTCTCACAAGGAATGTATAGGTCACTCGCAAGTGTTCAGCAGAACCCGGGGTGTTGGCAGTTCGAATCTGCCCGTGGGGACTTTTTATATTCGAAAAGTTTATAAAAGCCCAAGAATTTGTTTTTATGTTCTGAATGATTAATCTGAATTAATGGAGTTAGAAGTAATATGGAAGACGAATTAAAAAAAAGTATTGTTAAGACAGGAACAACAACTATTGGTTTAGTTTGTACTAATGGGATTGTTCTTGCTGCTGACAAAAGAGCAACTTTGGGTGAAGGTATTTTTATAGGTCATAAAAGAGTTGATAAAATTTTACCAATTACAGATAAAATTAATGTTACAACAGCAGGAAGTGTTTCTGATATTCAATTAGTAGTTAAATTAACAAAAGCTGAGTTAACACTTAAAAAGTTAAGAACAAAAATTGAGCCAAGTGTTAAGGAAACAGCCAATTTGTTTGGAATGCTTGTCTATGAAAATATAAGAAAATTTAGTCCTATTCTTGGCATTACAGCTTTTTTGGTTGGCGGTGTTGATGATAAAGGTTTTTGGCTTTTTGAAGTCTCCCCTGATGGAAGTAATCTTGAACACAAGGATTTTGTAAGTACCGGAAGTGGAATGGTAGTTGCTTACGGTGTTCTTGAAGATTCTTATAAAAAAGATATAAATCTTGATGAGGGAGTTATATTGGCTGTTAAAGCATTAAATGCTGCGATGCAAAGAGATACCCCAACAGGTTCAGGAATCGATGTTTTTGTTATTGATAAAGATGGGGCTAGAAAAGTTATTGAGGAAGAAGTAAAACAAGTTTTAATTAAGAAATAAAGAATAAAATAAAATTTAAGATTTTTTTAATTTTAAAATGCCGGATATTCTAAAAACAATTTTGAATGAGTTACCTCCCAAAGTAATTGAATCTGCAAGTTTTGAAGGTGCTAACATAGTTGTTTATACCTCTGATAAGGAATTTTTTCTTAAAGGTGAAAAAAAGATAAGAGAAGTTGTTGACAAGATAAAAAAAAGAATAGAGCTTAGATGTTCTAAAAATTTACTTCTTGATAAAGATAAAGCTGAAAAATTTATCAAAGACACAGTTCCAAAAGAAGCTGAAATTCAGAATATTTTGTTTGATGAGCAAAGAAGCATTATTGTTATTGAGGTGAAGAAGCCAGGTATTGCTATTGGTAGGG
>DAOWHW010000041.1 GCA_030641225.1 archaeon
AAGTACTGTTTTTGGAGCAATACATGAATATTGCAGGAGCAAGGGTTTTTATGAATTTCACTCTCCCTGCCTAACAAGTGGCACAGCTGAAACGGGGCCTACTTTGTTCAAGGTAGATTTTTATGGAAAACCTCTTTATCTTACTCAGACATGGCAATTTTATGCTGAAGCAGGAATATTCTCACTTGAAAAAATATATACAATTGCCCCAAGCTTCCGTGCAGAAAAATCAAAGACCCCAAGACATCTATCAGAATATTGGCATGCTGAAGTAGAAGTAGCATGGTTTGATCTTAACAAAATTATTAATTTTACAGAAGTTCTTGTTAAATATGTTATTAAAAAAGTTCTTGAAAAAAATAAAAGAGAACTCGAATTTCTGAAAAGAGACACAAAAGCATTAAAGACAGCTTTAAAGAAAAAATGGCCAAGAATAACTTATGATAAAGCTCTCAAATTATTAAAAGAAAAGAAAAAGATGAAGATTGCTTGGGGTAAGGATCTCAGGACAATAGAAGAAGATAAATTAACAGAACTTTTTGATACACCAGTTTTTGTCACACATTATCCAAAAGAAATTATGGCTTTTTATAAGCCGAGAGATCAAAAGAAACCAAAAACAGCAAAATGTTTTGATTTACTTGCTCCAAGTTATGGAGAATTGGTTGGTGGAAGTGAAAGAGATCCAAGTATAAAAGAGATTATTAAATCTCTTAAAGCAGCTGGCGAGAAAGTTGATAAATATAAATTTTATCTTGATACTAGACGCTATGGTTCCATTCCACACTCTGGTTTTGGTCTTGGAATAGAAAGACTGATAACCTGGCTCTGTCATCTTGATAATATTAAAGATGCAATTCCATTTCCAAGAACAATGCAGAGATATAAACCCTAAAAAAATCAAAATCAAAAAAATAAAAACAAAATGAAAAACAAAAGATGAAAATAAATTCAGCAGATATTCAATGGTTGGGACATGCAACATTCAAAATTAATATCGCTGACAAGGTTATTTATATAGATCCTTATCAACTTACAACAGAAGAAAAAGCAGATATTATTCTTATCACGCATAGCCATTATGATCATTGTTCTCAACAAGATATCGAGAAAATAGTAAAAGATGGAACAGTAATCATATGCACAGCAGATTCTCAGAGCAAAATAGCAAGAATAAGTAAGAAAATTAAACTTGAATTAATTGAACCAGGTATCGAGATAACTCTAGGCTCAATAAGAATAAGGGCTATGGAAGCTTATAATATCAATAAAAAATTTCATCCTAAATCAGAATCTTGGGTTGGTTTTATCATTCAAGAAAATAACATAGTAATTTATCATGCTGGTGATACTGACATTATTAAAGAAATGAAAAAATTAACTGGCTATGCAAAGAAAGGAAATAATTTTATTGCCTTACTGCCAGTTGGAGGAACCTATACTATGAATGCAGAAGAAGCAGCCAAAGCTGCTTCAATTATCAAACCAACCTTAGCGATACCAATGCACTATGGAGCAATTGTCGGCTCTAGAGCTGATGCAGAAAAATTTATTAGTCTTTGCAGAGAACAAGAAATTAAAGCACAAATTTTAGAAAAAAGTTAAAATTTCATAATTTTATTCTTTAAATCACAATTAAAAATGTTCCAGCTATAATCAATACTATAGCAATTATTTTTTGAATTATTATACTTTTTCTTAGCGGTTCTCTCACAATTTTACCAGCTCTGCTTAAGGCTATCGCAATAATAAAAACAAAAAGACCCTGTACAGCTCCGAGAGCAGAAACCAGTGAGATAGCGGGGGCGATCTTGATAATATAAATATAGACAATGAATGTTATAGCAGAAAGTACACTGATGATTATTACATGGCGAAATCCTCTTATTTGCGCTTTTTTAGTAATAAGTGGATGATGAAAAATTAATAAAATTATAGCAACAAAAAAACTACCTAAACTAATCCAAAAAAGTAATTGGAAAGAAGAAGCATAAAGTGTAGCATATCTAACAAGAACACTTCTTGTTGCAAAAAATATTGCAGCTATTAAAACAGCGATGATAACAGAACTTAGATATAATTTTTTACTTTTTTTGTGTTTTTTTATTGAAATTAAAAATCCCCCAGCAATAAGCAAGGCCATTCCAGTATATCTAATTGCTGTAAAAAATTCCTGCAAGAAAATTGTTGCTAAAATAAGGGTAAATAAAGGAACAAATTCTAACATAGGCATGACTCTTGAGACTTCTTCATGTTTAAGGCTTTTATAATAGAAAAAAATAGCTATCATAAACATAACTCCTGCAATAACTGAAGCTAAAATAATATTAAATGGAAGTTTTATTTCTTGATTAGTTATAAAAAATACCAAATTAAATAAAATGAATATTATGACTCCATAAACAGTTGTACATAAAAAAGGATCCCTGAGCTCATCTGTAACAATATGTTTATCATAGATATTAATGATTGCCCAAAGAAATACTATTATTAACATTAAAATTAACCATAACATTTTTTAAAACATAAATTGATAAATTATTCCAAAAGCAAAAAGCAAGATTAATAGTGCTGCGATAAACCAATTAATAGGAAAAGTGAATTCTGGTTTTCTTTGTCCTATTTTTTTGGCTTTGATTGCCATTAATATGATTAAAATTCCTCCAAGGCCCCCAGCGACAGCTCCTGAAAATGAAATAATATCAATAAAACTTGCAAATTGGAATAAAATAATTGGTATTGTTATTAATAAGACAGGAATACAGGTAAGAAGCCATGAAGTAAAATGTTTGAATTTTAAATCATACCAGAAAATTTGTTTTTGTGCTATTCCAATTGCAAGAAAAGAAGTAAACATTGTGAAAAGAGCAAAAAGACAAGCAATTCTTCCAAGACTTATTGTTGCAATTTCTGGAGTTGCTTGTCCACTATAAGCAAAAACCGTCAGCGTGAATAGAATATAAACAGCAATGGGAATTATTGATCCTACTATTATAGCCTTTTTCATAGATGCTTTTGCCTTCTTGCTTTTCAAAATTTCTTTCATTTCAGGAATTGCGGCAAAACCAAGATAAGCAAAAAGTATGGCCCCATAAGGAAAGAAAAATCTTAAATTAAGAAAAGGATTATATGTCTTAAGATTTGCAAGTTGTGCTTGTGGTAGGAAAAAGATTGCTATAGCAATTACGGTTACAAGGATTGCCACTAAACCTATCAGCTCGCCTTTACCAAGTGTTTTAAGACCAAAGAAAATAAGTATGGACATTATAATAAAAAAAGCTAATGCAAACGTAATATTTAGAGATATAGAAGTTATACCAAAAAAAATGAAACTAAGAACTTCACCTTCACCAATCATATAGGCAACAAGAGCACCATACTGGATTAACATCATTGATATCAACATTAAAATTCTGCCCATCTTGCCCAAATAAATAGAAGCATAGCCTGGCAACTGATGTTTTCCTTTTGTTCTCAAAATAATTTCACCAAGATAAAGATGTGCAAGTAATGTGATAAGACCAATACCTATAATGTTTATTAGCCCCCAAAACAAACCAGCCTGAGCAAAAACATAAGGAATTCCAAGAATTCCAGCACCAATTATCATTCCTACAAGAGTGGCTATAGCCTCGGCTGTATATAACCTCTTTTTCATAATTCAATAAGAAAAATGAATTTTATAAAACTAACCCAAAATTTATTTTTAGAAAGGTAAGAGCCTTAAAACTAAGGCAGTGATTGGAGCTATAGTTAAATTATCAAGCCATGCTGAAACTAATTCAGTAAGCATAACAACAGCTGCTGCAATGACAACAACATAAATACCAATATTCAAGAAAGGCATTAAAAGCAGGCCAATAATTAATGAAGAAACAAAACATGCAAGCGAACCTTCAAGACTTTTATTAAATATTAGCATTTTTTTACCAAATTTAATTCCAATTATTTCTGCAAAAAGATCACCAACCACCAACATTGAAAGAGCAATAATTGCATACTCTTTTGCAAAAAAAGCGACTGTAATAATACAGCCAATTAAAAATAAACTGAGATTAGAAATTTTCTTGTCAGACTTTTTATATAATTTTTTGAGATGTTTCTTTTTTAATACTCTGGCTATATCTTGAGAAATAAAAAATAAAAAGATGACTCCAATTAAAACCAAGAGCCAGAATTTTGACATAACAAAATAAAGTAAAGGAAAAATTATTGTCGCAAGCCGCAATAATTTTCTTAATACTTTTATTTTTTTCTTCTTTCTTTTACCAAATTTCATATCTTTTTTCAAATTTTTTAGATTTTTTGTTGTTATTATTGATGTAAATATAACATACAACAAAAAGAATGTTAATGCAGAAGCAAGAATAATAAGATTAAATCTAATTGCATTTATCCAAATTACTGTGAGCCATATTGGGACAAAAATAAATGCAGTTAAATTACCAGATCTTTGTATATAATAAAAAATAGAGCCACAAATAACAAAAACAGCTCCAGAAAAAATTAAAGGCATCAGCATAGGCAATCCAAAATTATTAAGAATACTTCTAAATAAAAAAATGCTGAGCAAAATTATAAATCCATAAGTTGTTGCAGCTCCTTTTCCTCCTTTAAAATTCAGATAAAAAGGAAAATCATGACCTAAAATAGCAAAAAATCCTGCAAAATAAGCTGCAAGAGGTATTAAAGAAGCATTTGGAACATTCATAGGAGCCTGAAATATTAACAAGGTTATATAAAAAGCAATAATACCTTTTAACATATCAAACATTGCTGTAATAACACCAGCCCATTTTCCTATAACATGACCCGCATTCATTGCACCAGCATTTTTACTTCCATATTTTCTTATATCAATTTTTTTAACGAGTTTTCCTAAAATATAAGCAGGACTAATACTTCCTATAAGATATGCTAAAACTAGTGACAAGATCCATAAAAAAATTTCCATTTTACTTCTTTTTTTCTAAAATAATATAAACAATAACACTTATTAAGCTTTTTCTCTTCTATATTTTGGGTCTATAGTCTAATGGATAAAACGACTGGCTTCGGACCAGTAGTTGGGGGTTCGACTCCTCCTAGGCCCATATTTCTATAAAATAAAAAGTCTCATTATCTTTAACATGCTTGACAAATTTTAGATGTAAAGAATTAAGCATGTCTTCAAACCATTTTCTTTCTCTCAATCTTTTTCTGCCACCTAAGGTAATGTTAGAAAAACTTGCAATTATATATTTTGATTTCTTTGATATTTTTTCAAGTAACTTTTTTGTTATGTTCTGCTCAATATCTTCGAGAGCATCAAAAACTTTAAGGCAGAAATAAATATCAGCTTTTTCAAAACTTATGTTAAGAATATTTTTACTAAAAATTTTTCCATTAATATTTTTTTCTTTAGCAAATCTATTAACAAATTTTACAATAGCTTTATCTATATCATATCCAATATATTCTTTTGGAATAAAATTATTATAATACAAGGCAATAAGATTGAAACCGCAGCCAAGATCAATTATCTTTTTTGCATTGATTTTTTTTATCTCAGAAATTAGCCAAGGATAAATGTCAAATCTTTCTCTTGTTGATCTATGCATGCGAAGAACATCTTTTGAAAAAACAATCTTTTCAAATTTTTTATAAAATCTTTGTGATAAGGCCGAAGTACTAATTTTCCTGAGTTTTGCTCTAACAAATTTTAGTTTTTCTCTTTCTGTTTTTGCTTTTATTACTTTCATTATTTCTTTTATAAAATTTTTATTAATAAAACTGTATGGTTTTTTTGCTGTTACTTTTTCTATACTAATCATACAAGAGATAGAAAATTAAAACTTAAAAAATGTTTCGAAGTAAAATTTATAAACTTTTTTTTCCTTAATTTCTAAAGGAAAAAGAGGCAGAATGAATAGAAAAAGCATGAGGAAGTAAAAAATGAAATATACAGATTATGTTGATTTGCATTATAAGCCTAAAAAGACAGATTTAGTTTGTTTTTTTTATATGGAGCCTGCTCGTGGTGTGAAGATTAAAAAAGCAGCAGGAGCAGTAGCCTCTGAATCTAGTATTGGAACATGGACTGAAGTTACTAAAGCTCCAAAGAGAATAGATAAATTAGCTGCTAAGGTTTTTTCTATTCACAAGAATTATGTTAAAATAGCTTATCCTTCTGTCTTATTTGAATCTAGCAATGTTCCACAAATCTTGAGCAGTATTGCTGGAAATATTTTTGGAATGAAAATTATAAAGAATTTGAAACTTCTTGATATAGAACTTCCAGAAAACATAATTAAAGCTTATATAGGACCAAGATTTGGCATTCATGGTATAAGAAAAATTTTAGGTATTAAAAATAGGCCTCTTCTTGGAACAATAATTAAGCCTAAGTTAGGATTAAATGAGAAAGAGCATGCACAAGTTGCTTATCATGCCTGGATAGGTGGTTGTGATATTGTTAAAGATGATGAGAATTTGTCAAGTCAGCCATTTAACAAATTTTTAAAAAGAGTAAGTTTGACTCTGAAGGCCAGAGATTTTGCTGAAGAATTTACAGGTGAAAAAAAAGTGTATATGCCAAATATAACAGCTGAAACAAAAGAGATGTTAAGAAGAGCAAGATTTGTTGAAAGACATGGTGGAAGATATGTTATGGTTGATATTATTTCTTGTGGTTGGAGTGCCTTACAAACTTTGAGAGAGGTTAATCAAGAGCTTAAATTAGTGTTGCATGCTCATAGAGCAGGATACGCTGCTTTTAGCAGAAATCCAAAACATGGCATTAGCATGTTAGTTGTTGCAAAACTTGCTAGGCTCATAGGAATAGATCAAATTCATATTGGAACTATTATTGGAAAAATGGCTACACCTAAACGCGAAGTTGTTGATCTTGACCAAGAGATGGAAAAAAGTTTTGTTGGGAAGTCAGAACATCTTCTTGAGCAGAGATGGTATCATATCAAGCCAGTTTTTGCTGTCTGCTCTGGAGGTTTACATCCTGGACATGTTCCCTATCTCGTAAAACAACTTGGTAAAAATATTATTATACAAATGGGTGGTGGCATCCATGGCCATCCTTTAGGCACTTATGCAGGAGCAAAAGCAGCAAGACAAGCCCTACTGGCAGTAAAGGAAGGAAAAAATCTTAAGGAATATGCAAAAGAACATTTAGAATTAAAAAAAGCCCTCGAATTCTTTAAATAATAAAGAATGTAAAAGAAAGTTAAGAGAAAGATTTATAAATATATTTTTTGTTGTCAATATAATTTAACTTGAAAATGGCAGAAAAATCAAATTTCAATATTGTGTTCATAGGACACGTTGATCATGGAAAAAGTACAGCAATCGGAAGAATGTTTTACGAGACTGGAAAGTTTACTGAGCAAGAACTCCAAAAGATGAAAGATATTGCAGAAAAGTTAGGCAAGAAGGGATTTGAATTTGCATTTGTTATGGACAGATTTAAAGAAGAACGTGAAAGAGGACTTACTATTGACTTAGCATATAGAAAGATTGTTACACAAAAATATAGTGTAACTGTTATTGATGCACCAGGTCATAGAGATTTTGTTAAGAATATGATTACTGGAACATCTCAGGCAGATGCTGCTATACTTGTAATAGCTGTCCAGCATGGTGTTATGGCTCAAACTAAAGAGCACATATGGCTTGCTAGAACAATGGGTGTAAGTCAAATCGCTGTTCTAATTAATCAAATGGATACAGTTAATTATGACGAAGCAAAATATAAAAAAGTTGTTGAGGATGTCACAACACTTCTTAAAACAGCTGGTTATAAAACCGACAGCATGAATTTTATTCCAGCAAGTGCTTTTGTCGGTGATAATATTACAAAGAAATCAGAAAAATTGTCTTGGTATAAAGGTCCAACACTTCTTGAACAGTTTGATCTTTTTAGTGAACCAAAGAAACCAACAGATATGCCACTTAGGATGCCTATTCAGGATGTTTATAGTATTACTGGAATAGGTACTGTTCCAGTCGGAAAGATTGAAACAGGAAAGATAAGACCTGGTGATAAAATCATTGTATTGCCAGGAAAAAGTGGAAAAGGCATTAGTGGAGAAGTTAAAAGTGTAGAGGCACATCATGAACAGCTTTCAGAGGCCATAGCAGGAGATAATGTAGGAGTTAATGTTAGAGGAATAGGAAAACAAGATATTACAAGAGGAGATGTTATTGCTGGTATAGATAAACCTCCAGCAATTGTTGAGGAATTTACAGCGCAAATAGCAGTAATTAATCATCCAACTGTTATTGCAAAAGGCTATACTCCTGTATTACATATTCATACAGCACAAGTACCAGCCCAATTTGTCGAGCTACAAAAAACACTTGATCCAAAAACTGGACAAGTAGCTAAAGAAAATCCAGATTTCCTAAAAAACGGAGATGTAGCTATAATTAAAATAAAGCCACTTAAACCTCTAGTAATAGAAAAACAATCTGAAAATCCACATATGGCAAGATTTGCTGTAAGAGATGCTGGTCAAACAGTAGCTGCAGGAGTCTGTATTGATTTAGTTCCAAAAAAATTCTAGTAAGTTAAAAACTTAACAATTCAATTTTGTCTGAAGTTGTTGCAAAATTTCTTGCCACAATGTATTGACAATTTATTTTTTCTGCAGCTTTGATTATTGAATATGTAACTGTAATATCCATTACTAGGGCAAGAACTTTTTTATTTCTCTTTTTCAGCCAATATAAAGTTCTAGTAATTTCACTTGAAGAAACTTTTTTAATAATTTTTAATTCAAAGTCAATCATTAAGATATTTTTTGTTCCTCTGATTTGGTCAAGATAATCTTTTAAAATATCTTTATCTTGTTCATTTAATTCTCGTGGCTTTTGCTCTTCTTTTTCTATCTTTTCTTCTTTTATGAATCTTCTTGTAGTTTTTGCTTTTGTACTTTTAGGCATGATTCTACTTTTTAAATTCTTTTTCATATATTTTTTTATAAATTCATCAATACCTAATTTGTTTCTCAAACAAATTATTATCTCTTTCTCTGTAAGCTCTTCAACTTCTTTTCCATCAGGAGCTCTTGCAATAAAGTCAATATTTGTAGTATTAATTGCATCTGTAGCAATAAGTATACCGCCTCTGTCACCATCTACAAATAATACTGCTTCTTTTTTCTTGCTAAGTTCTTTGACAGTTCTTGGGATTACTGTTCCATTCATTGCTATAGCATTTTTTAAACTATATCTTAAAAGATTAAGAACATCTGCACGCCCTTCTACTATAATTATTTCTTTTGTTTTATCAATATCAGGACCTGCAGGCAGTAATTCACGACCATATTCTTTAATTCTAGAAGTTCTTGCATGATTCACGATGTCTCTTTCTATCTCTTTAAGTTCAGGAACATTTCCATTCAGTTTTTCTAAAAGTTTTTTTGCTCTCTCGACAATATACTCTCTCTTACCACTTCTAACATCTTCAATATTTTTAATTTCAAATTTTGCATCGCAAGGTCCTACTCTATCAATAGTTTCAATAGCAGCAGCAATGATTGTAGTTTCAGCTTTATCTATAGAAGTAGGTATCTCTATAGCCCCAATAGTTTTTGATTCCTTAACTTCTAGAGTTGCATTTATTCTACCAATTTTACCTTTCTTTTGAAGTTCTCGGAGCTCTAGCTCTTCTCCTAAAAGTCCTTCTGTTTGGCCAAAAATAGCTCCAATAACATCAGGCTTTTCAACGACACCCTCAGCAACAAACTGAGCATTAATAATATATTTAATTGATGGGGGACTAACTTTTCCCATTTTTAACCTCCAAGAAGAATCATTAATACTATCCACACAATCTATTAATTATAAACTATACTAAATTACCAATTTTTTAATAAAATAATTATTGGTTGATTAGTCTTTTGATATTAATCTTAATGTGATGTGTGAAATGTGATTCCTCTGATATGTTATTTATTTTTTGATTTATTTATATATGATTTTTAATTTTTGATTTATTATAATAGTTATAATGGAAAAGAGTATTTAAAGGTTTTGGTGTTATTACTCCTAAATGATTAAAAAAGAAAGATTTTTAAAGCTATTTTTATATTTAAAATAGTGAAAAATTAAAAAATGAAAGTAACAAAATTACATTATATTTTTTTTAAAAGGAGAAAAGGACCTAAATCAAATATAGATTTCTTAATAGTTCCTAGCTTATTAGCAAGGGCACTCTGGAACCCAATAGATTACCAAAAAAGAATTAATGGAATTGAATTATGTGATTTTATTGATGATAACTTAATAATAAATATTGAGAAAACGAAAGAAGAAAGAAAAAAACTTATCTTGAGATCACCTAAGATAATAGGCTTAAATACAGAAGAAAAAGTACGACTTTTTGTTAAAACAGATTGTTTTGAAGAATTAATATATAAAGAGTTTGATGGCCACTTAATTAAGCCATTTACACAATACGATTATATTTGTAAGTCTATTGTAGCCTCAACATATCTTAATTTATCAAAAAATGACTTTCAAGCATTAAAGAATTCAGGTAAATTAGGTGTTTATAGGTCTTATTATTTATCACATTTTCAGAAGAAGACTAAAGATTTGCATACCTTAAAATATCCAAAAAAAAGATGTGGTGCACAATTTTTTTTATTAGAGGAATTAAATAAATTTAGACCAAAAAATCTCCCACAGAAAGTTTTGGATTAAATTCGCCAGCCAGATTTTTTGTCATTAATTCTTTAACCTTGTTTTTATTCTTTTCTTTTCCTAAAAGCCAGCCTAATTTTATATAAGCTGTTTCTGGTAACATATCTTTAAGAAAGATAACTCCAGCATCTTTGAGTTTTCTTCCTGGAGCATAAACAAGAGGATCTAATGTGCCATAAATAGTTTGAGGAGCAAAGCAAACTATTATTCCCGATTTAATTAATTTCTTTATTGGCTCAAGCCAAGAATTTTTTTCTTCTGTAGCAACATGTCCTAATCCAGTTGCTTCAATTATTAGACCTTTATATTTTTGTTTTTTATAGAAGTCAAGAATATCTGGCAAAGAATTGGGATACCACTTTATTAATGCAATTTTATTGTCGAATGTTGCTTGGCAATTAACTTTCTTTTTTTCATCTCTTTTTTTGTATGTAGAATGTTTTTCAATTTTATCTTCCCAAATTGTTGCTATTGGTTTTGTATTAATTGGCCTGAATGTATCTCTTCTTGATGTATGCATTTTTCTTGTTTTTGTTCCTCTTAATGCAAAACAAAAATTGTCATTTGTTGTAGCATGTCCTACTAACATGACTTCAGCTATATCGCTGATAGCTACCTGAGCTGCACATGTTAGGTTAAGAAGGGCATCAGTACTGCCTCTATCAATACTTCTTTGAGAATATGTTAATACTACTGGCTTGTTTAGATCTTTAAGCATGAAAGAAAGTGCAGCAGCTGTATAATGAAGAATATCAGTTCCTTGCAAAATAATAATGCCTTTATTTTCTTTTTTATTGAGCAATTTTTCACATAATTTGGCTAGAGCAATCCAGTGTTTACTATTTAGATTCTCACTGGCAACAAGAAATGGTTTTTCTATTATTGTTATTTTTGCTATTTCTTGAATTTTTGGTGCTAATGCTATAATGTCTTCTGGTTTTGTTAAAGGCTTGACTCCACCAGTTTCATAATCTATTCTTGAAGTTATTGTGCCGCCTGTAACAATAATAGCTATTCCAGGAAGATTTGTTTTTGGCTTTTTTGTTTTTGCTTTGAATTCTTGTTTTTTTTCTTTTGTTTTTATTTCTTGGATCTTTTTAATTTTGTTTTTTTCAATTCCAATGTTATAGCCGCTTGTAAGTTTTAGTAGAATGATTTTTGGATCATAAGAATGTAAAATTGTTCCTTGAATTTCTTCTGTTGCTGTTGTGATTTTTACTTTTTTTCCTTCTTTTATTCCCTTTTTCATAAAAAAAACTATGAGTTAGAATATAAAAAACTTTCCACATAAAAAATCCATTAAAATTATTATTGAATTCTAAAATATATATTAGAAAATAATAGTTAACTTGCAATAATGTATTTAAATAAAAATTACTCTACCTATTTAATTAATTTATTTAAAATTATTCGACTTTCGGGGGAAAGTCGTCGAATAATTTTGTTCTGAATACTTTCTATTTAGTTTTATCTCTTTTTCTTCAATTAAAATAAGTCGCACACATATTTAAACTTTTCGCTGTGTGGCTTATTAATTTAACAAATAAAAAATTGGATAAGAACCAAAAGGAGAGAAAAATGCCTATAGATTTTGCAAAAGAGGCTGTACAGGGAGCTGACAGATATGGAATTAATTTTGATGAACTTAAAGCAGGAAGGGCAACTATCAAAGTGATTGGAGTTGGTGGAGCTGGTTGTAATGCTATAACATGGCTTTTTAACAAAGGTATTCAAGGTGCAAGTGTTTATGCAGCTAATACCGATGCCTTACATCTTTCTGTTAGTAAGGCTGATGAAAAGATACTCATTGGTAAGGAACTTACAAGAGGACTTGGTTGTGGAGGATATCCTGAAAAAGGTCGTGAAGCAGCCAAAGAAGCTATTGTTGAACTGAAAAAAGCAATCAGTGGATCTGACATGTGTTTTATTGTAGCAGGAATGGGCGGCGGTACAGGAACAGGCGCATCACCAATTATTGCACAACTTGCCAAAGAAATTGGGGCAGTTACAATAGGAGTTATAACAATGCCTTTTGAGACAGAGAGAGCTAGAATTGATAAAGCAGAATTTGGACTTCAACAGTTAAGAGAAATTACTGATACTGCGATTGTAATTGACAATAATAGACTAGTAGATATTGCAGGAAACCTACCAGTTGAGCAAGCATTTGCCGTAGCAAATGAGCTTATTAGCACAATGATTAAAGGTATTGTCGAGACAATAACAGTCCCTAGTTTAATTAACCTAGATTACGCAGATGTAAGCGCAATTATGAAAAACGGAGATGTAGCTGTAATTGGTATTGGCGAGAGTGACACACAGAACAGAGTAGAAGAAGCAGTGAAACAAGCTTTGTCGCACCCATTACTTGATATTGAGTATAAAGGAGCAACAGGTGCTTTGATTCATGTCATTTGCGGTGAAGATCTTAAGCTTGAGGAACTCAATAATATTGGTGAATTGATTGTGGAGAATCTAAGTCCAGATGCACAAGTGATTCTTGGAGCAAGAATTAACAGAGAATTTAAAGGAAGAGTCAGAGTTATCACAATTGTTACAGGAGTAAAAAGTCCTTATGTGCTTGGAAGACCAAAGTCACCAGAATCAGTTCCAGTACCAGTAATGTCAGACCTAGGGGTGGAATTTTTCCACAGCTAAAAACTAAAAAAAACTAAAAAAATAATTTATTTCATTTCATGTTCCCCTTAGCCTTTTGGGTTCTCGGCTAGCTCTCTCACGAGGGCTAGCCTTTTTTTTCTTTTTTAGGAAAATTCTAACAAAATAAAATAGAAATATGATTCTCTAAAATAATACTTTAAACTTACTCAGCATCTATTAGATTTTTTTGTCTTTCTTCTTCAGCCTTAATTATTGAATCTCTATGCTCTTTCATTTGAGCAGCCTCTCTTGGATTTCCAATTTTTTCATAAAGGAAAGAAAGTTTATCATAAATTTCAAGAATTGTCTGCATGGGGATTTTTAGTGCCAGCGCTCTTGTATAAGCTTTAATTGCTTTAGTATAATGCCTTGCTTTTTCATAATTTTGAGCTTGTTGCAGGTAAAGATTATTTATTTTTTCTTGAAATACTTGCTTCTGTTCACTTGTTGCAAGAACAACAACTTTTCTAAAATTATCATCTGCATGAAAGTATTCACCTACTTGAAGAAACATGACTCCTGATTTAAAGTAGAGATCTATTTTTTCTCTAAATGTTGCTGCTAGATCTGCAGCAATATTATAATTTTTTGCCGCAGTATTATACCATTTCATATTTTTGTGTAATTCTGCCATTAATGAAAGGGCAAGAATTTTAACTTCAGTTGGCATCCCTTTTTTGATTTCTCCTTCTAGGTATTCTATTTTCCTTTGATTTGTTTGATACTGCCTTATTCCTAAAAATAATTCATCTTTTGTTTGTACCATTTTTATTTTGTTTTTTCTTTTTTGGTTTTTTAAGCAGGAACTTTTTTTTCTGGTTTAGCTGTTTCTTGCCCCCATTCTTCAAAATATAATATCATTTTGAGATCAGGTTTCTTTATTTCTCTTGGCTCTTCCATAGAATTTGCTATTGGTAATAAACATTCAATCTGAATATCATCTGGAATTCTTAATATTCTTTTGATAGCATTTTGATCAAAAGCCCCAATCCAACATGATGCAAGTCCGAGATCAGTTGTTTTGAGCAACATATTTTGTATAGCTGCACCTGCTTGTTGTCTTGCATAAGCTTCTGCCTTAGTGCTGTAAGTTCTTTTTAGCTGAGCGAGATTAGAACACACAACAATTATATAAGAGGCTTTAACAATAAATTCTTGGCCAAGAGCAGCTTCACTCAATTCTTGTTTCTTTTTTTCATCAGATACTATAATCAATTTTATTGTATAAATGTTGCCAGCCATTGGAGCAAATCTTGCTGCTTCGCATATTTCTGTAATTTGATCAAAAGAAACTTTTTTCATCGAATATTTTCTAATACTATGCCTTTTTCTCATGACATTATCAAAGTCCATGAAAAATTTAGTAAAAGGCAATATAAAAATTTTATTGTTTTTATAGGAAAAAGAAAAATCTAAAAAAGCCTTCTTCTTTATTTTTTTATGCTATTTTTGAAGCTAGCTGAAGTGTTTGAAAAACTTGAAGCCACCACAAAAAGGCTTCAAATGTTTGAGATTCTTAGCAATTTTTTTAAGAATATCTCTAAAAAAGAAATAGATGAAGTAGTTTATTTTTGTCAAGAAAGATTACTCCCCCCTTTTAAAGGAGTAAAGATAGACATGGCTGAAAAGAT
>DAOWHW010000046.1 GCA_030641225.1 archaeon
AAGGTCAATTTATAATGTACCTTTTACTATTTTTGAAAGCGCCTTATATGGTAAAAAAACATTTTTAGATGTAAAAGATCAGAGTCGTGCTATAATTTTTGCAATTGAAAATATAGGTAAAATGCAAGGCGAGGCTTTTAATGTTTCTTCTTTTCACACTGACTTAAAAACAGTATTGAAATACCTTAAAGAAGAAGTTAAGCATAAATTTGAATATTTTATAAAACCAGAAAAAACAATAAATCAGCAAGTGTACACTATAAATTCAGATAAAATTCAAAATTTGGGTTTTAAACCAAATGGCGAACTTAGAAGTTTAATTAAAAATACTATACAGAATTTATTAAGGAGAAATAATTATCTAAAAAATTATCAAAATAAGAAAGAAATGGAGTTTTCATGATACAAATTTTTTCCAATTCTCTTGGTGAAGAAGAATTAAAAGTTTTGAAGAAAGTTTTTGAATCAAGATGGATTGGTTTTGCAAATGAAAGTAAGTTGTTTGAGAAAGAATTTGGTGAAAAAATAGGTGAAAGAAAAGTATTAGCAGTGAATTCTTGTACAGCAGCACTTTTTATGTCCATGAGAATTTTGGGCATAGGACCAGGGGATGAAGTTATAGTTCCTACAATAAATTTTATAGGAGTACCTAATGCAATAATAAATGCAGGGGCAAAGCCTGTTTTTGCTGATGTGGATACAAAATATTTAAATATACTTCCTTCAGAAATAGATAGACTGCGAAACAAAAATACAAAAGCAGTTTTTATTCTTCATTATGGTGGCCACTCGTGCAATATGGATGAACTGAAAAAACACTGCAATGGGCTTTATATATTAGAAGATAGTGCTAATTCAATTATTTCAAAGTATAAAGGAAAGAATTGTGGCGCTATTGGAGATATTGGGTGTTTTAGTTTTGATGCTATGAAAATATTGTCCACGGGTAATGGTGGAGCAATTACTATAATGAATGAAAAATTATTTTCAAAGGCAATGGAAGTGCGTTATCTTGGTATAAAAAATAAGCAGTCTGGAATTGATTCTTTCAAAGAAAAGCAAAAGAGATGGTGGGAGCTAGAGATAGCTTCTGCTGAAAATAGGTATTTGCCTAATGACATATTATGTGCAATAGGTAGAGTTCAATTGAAAAAGTTAGATTCTTTTATTAAAAGAAGAAAAGAAATCTGGCTTACTTATCAAGAGGCATTTAAAGATCTAGAATTTATAGAAAGGCCACCAGAGCCTTTACCAGAAACAGAAAGTTCTTATTATTTTTATTGGATTAAGGTTAAAAATAATTTAAGGGATAAATTAGCATCCTACTTAGTAAATAATGGTATATATTGCACCTTTCGCTATTACCCTCTTCACTTAATTAAGCACTACAAATCAAAAGAAAGATTACCTAATGCTGAGAAGTTAAATGAAGAAGTTTTGGATCTTCCACTTCATCAAAATCTTTCTTATAATGATTTAGAAAAAATTGTGAACACAGTAAAAGGATTTTTTAAGAAGATATAAAAAAATGCTTGTAGATTTAATAAGAGTACCAGACATAACATGTATTGATGATTTTTTAGATGAACCATTAGGTCTTATGTATTTAGCATCATGCTTGAGAGAAAAAGACTATGATGTTAGAATTACCAATCTCGCAGGCCATTCTTTTGAGAGTTGTAAAAGTAAAATAAAAGAAGCTGACCTTTATGGCATTCAACTTTATACACCCACCTCAAAAATGGGCTTAGATATAGCAAAATTCATAAAAGAAAATTTTCCTGAAAAACCTGTTATTTGTGGAGGCGCTCATCCAAGTGCTTTACCTGAATTAAAAGAATTAGAAATTTTTGATAATGTGGTAGTTAGAGAAAGTGAAATTTCTATAGTAAAAATTGCAGATGCTTATAGAAATAAGAAGCAAATTCCACGAATAATAGAGAGTGATTTTATAAAAGATCTTGATTCTATTCCTTTGCCTGCATGGGATCTAGTAGATATGCTGAAATTTCATAGAAAAGTGGATGGCCAAAGGTGTTTTGGAATAATTGGTTCAAGAGGGTGTACTTTCCACTGTGCTTTTTGTGACCAAGCAATAATGGGAGATAGAGTTAGATTTCGTTCTGTAGATAATATAGTATATGAAATCAAAGAAGCAATTAATAAATATGGAATTAGACATTTTGAATTTTTTGATGATATGTTTACTATAAGAAAATCAAGGCTTATTGAATTTAAGGAAAAGACAAAAGAACTTAATATTAGTTATAGATGTAATAGTAGAACAGATGTGCCAGAGCCAGAAGAGACATATAAGCTCTTAAAAGAATCAGGATGCAAAGTGGTAAGTTTTGGCATAGAATCAGGATCGCAAAAGATTTTAGATAGGATGAATAAACAAAACACTGTTGAAAATAATTATAAAGCGATAAAAATGGCTCAGGAAGCAGGAATTATTGCTATGGGTTATTTTATGATAGGTTTTCCAGGAGAAACCATAAAAACAATAAATGAAAGTATAGAATTCGTAGAAAAATCCAATATGGATCAAGCACAGTTTTATACATTTGTTCCTCTGCCAGGCTGTGATGTATATAAACATCCTGAAAAGTACGGAGTTAAAATAATATCACATAATTTTTCTGATTATTATCTTGTTACAGGAAAAGAAGGTCTTGGTGGCAAAACAATTGAAACAGAGAGTTTGAGTGCAGATGAACTTGAGAATCAGATGAGGAAAGTAAGGAAATTTTTAAAGGAACGTGGATTTAGAGGAGAAACCCAAGATTATTATTCAAAACTTAAATACAAAAAAATTGATGTTTAATATTAAGATTAATGAGCTCAATATCTTAGAGATTTTATACCCTCTTTATATGCTTTTAAAAGTAAAAATACTTTTTTTAATTTTATTGCTTTAAAAAAATCATATAAAATACGCGGTAATAGATAATAAATAGGAAAATTCTTAAGAAAACACCTCATACGATTTTTATGAAAAACGTAAAAAAGGAAATCTTTATCAAAATCCTTAGATGTAGCTCCCCCCTTATGTAAAATTATAGAATTAGGTACGTATATAATTTTGAAACCATTTTTAACTGCTCTTCTTTCGAAATCAGTTTCTTCATAATAAAAAGAAAGCCCTTCATCAAAAAAACCAATTTTTTCAAAAACCTCTTTTTTAACAAGAGAAGAAGCATCAGAAACCCAATTAACCTCCTTTATTTGCTTTCCATGATAGTATTTTGTCCCAAAAGGTCGAATCCATCCAGCAGTAATTTGTTTTTGCTTTTTTTGGAAACTTAACTGATTACACCCAAAAATACTTCCATCAGAAGATTTTGAAACTTTTATTAAATTTCCAAGCCAATTTTTTGTTACTTTTGTATCATTATTAAGAAAAAAGAAATAGTCGGGATTATATTTTTTTGAGGCATATTTAACTGCTATATTATATGCTTCTGAAAACCCTTTATTTTTTTTTCTTTTTATTACATTCACCTCCTTAAACTGTTTTTTGACCATTTCTGCAGAGCCATCTGTAGAATTATTATCAACAACAACAATTTTATAATTTTTATAATAAGTATTTTTTTTAATAGAATTTAAACAATCTCTAAGCATATTTTTTCTATTCCACGTGAGGATTATTATAACAATTAATGATTTCATTTTTTAATTGGTTTAAATGTAATGTTAATTTCCTGTGCAGGCATTTTTACCATGTCGAGTCCTATTACATTATCTTTCTTATTCTTACTTTTATATTTACTTTTTCCACAACCAATATCAAGTATTTTCATTTTAATAACTTAACAATCTTTTTACTAACTCCTAGTTTGCCATAAGGATTTTTGAATTTTTGAATTTTTATTTTATTGGATTCAATTTCATTAATTATTTTTTTTGAATAATTTATGTTGAGTTTAGTTAGAAAATTTATTCCTGTTTTGAGCCCTTCTTGTCTTTCTGTTCTTTTTCTCAAAAGAATGCAAGGTTTTTTGAAAATAAGACTTTCTTCTTGGATTGAGCCACCATCTGTAATCAAGTATTTAGAATTGGCAAGCAAAAAAATGAAGTTAGAGTAGTCTATTAAAGGAGTTATCTCAATATTTTTCATTTTTTTCATAAGATTATATTTATTTAGATAATAAGCAGTATTATCATGTAATGGCCATATGGCTTTGATTTTTACTGCGCCAAGAATTTCTATAATGGCCTTGAGTCTTTTTTTATTTAAATTTTCATGTCTATGAATGTTAATTAAAACATATGGCAATTTTGGTTTTTTATATTTTTTTTCCTTTTTTGCTTTATTATATGTAATTTGTGTAGAGTCTACGATAGTGTTTCCTATTTTTTTGACTTTTCCAAAAATAACTCTTCTTCTTTCTTTTTTTAAATTTTTTTCTGTTAAATTTGAGACTGCAAGGAGAATGTCTGAAAATCTATCACTTATTTGTCTTGAAATTTCTTCTGGAAAAGGTTCTAAGAGTGAGCCAGAACGTAATCCAGCTTCAAGATGAACATTTTTCCATCTTTTCCTTAAATTTAGAATTTTAGAAGAAGCTACTGCTGCACAACTAGTACTCATAGTATCTCCATGATAAATAACATATTTTGGTTTTAACTTATTTATTAATTTTCTTATTTTAAAAACCATTAATAAAGACCATAATAAAGAATTCTTATTAATTTTTGACCAGAACTTTGTGGTTTTTTTAGGCTCTTTACTAAGTATAAAATCTGGATCTTTTATAGCAAATTCCTTACATGCTTTACCAAGAGGATGCTGGCCAGTATGAATAAACCAATAATTTTGTTTTCTTTTTTCTAGCTCCATCATTAAAGGCATGCACTTAATCAATTCAGCCTTTGTTCCAATAATAATAGCTATCATTTTATATATTAACTATCATAACCTTATAAATTTATAATGTTTTTTAAAGGATATAAATTAGAGCGAGTATTGCAATAATTATTTCGAGAATTATTAAACTATAAGTCACGTTCTTTTCATAAACCCTATGACTTGGTTTGATTTTTTTGAGACATTTTAATGTGATATGGGTTAAACTATAATTCTTTCTATAAGGTGCTCTAAGACTTCCGTCTTTTCTTGGTCTGCCAAAGTTATCAGCTTTAAATTTGCTTCTTGTTTTTAAAATTCCTTCAATGATGAATGGTATGAAGAGTATTAATGCTATTTTTTCCATATTTCCAAGAATTGCAAAACAGGCAATAGCAGCACCAATTCCAAAAGTTAGGCTATCTCCTGGAAATATTTTTGCTGGAAATTGATTAAAACAATAAAAAACAATTAATGCAATAACAATTATTCCACCAATCAGTGTTAACCAGTATTGATTATTTATAAAGGCTATAAAACTTAAAATGGAGATTATAATTATTCCAAGTCCTGTTTCAAGCCCATTATAGCCTGCTAAAAGATTAAAGCCATTTGTAGCTCCAATAAATCCTAGAGGAATAATAATTAAAGGATATAATAAGCCAAAATTAATTGTTCCAAAAAAAGGTAAATTCATTGTCGAATTACCAGCATTTATTATCATAAGAGGAATTGCTATTGGAATCGTAATTAAAATTCTTTTCCATCCTGAAATACCTTTTTTCCATCCGAGGATATCATCAACAAAACCAACAAAACATGCTAAAAGTAAGGTTATACTTAAAGCAAAGACCTCTATGAGATGAGAATCTGTTTTTAATATGAAGGTTTTAAAAAAAATATAAATAAAAATAGATATTATAATGGAAATTATTACAACAAGTCCACCAGACTCAGGAACCAGCTTTTTTTTATATTTATTCATATCTCTCCCAACAAACTTATTTCTTCTTGCAATCCTTATCCAGTATCTAATTAGAAAAAAACTAGATAACAGGGAAAATATCAAACATATCGTCGTTATAATCAAAGATTCCATTTTATTTATCTAAAAAAGAAAAGAAGTTTTTAAATCTTACTAGTGTGTTATCACTTAATAATTAAAGGGAGTTATGAGTTATTTTCCTAAATAATCTAATTCACCCCAACCTTTAGAAACTCCGCTTAAATACTCTTCATGACTCTGAATATTTTCAGGATAATTTACTTGCCATATTTTTATTGGTCCATATAAATTACTGCCAAAAACAAGGAAATCACTGATAGATAAATTATAATTACTACGTATTTGATTTATAAGCATTGCATCTTCTTTATATACTAGTTCAAAATTCTCAGATTGATCAAATAAATAAAGTTTAACCCATTGTGTTGCCATTGCTTTATCACTAATATAAAGAGCCGCACCCATATGATTAATCCCTTGATCATATCTTGCTATAATATAAAGAGTGCCTATTCCATCTTCATTTAGAGTTATGAGTTGATTATTTATGTACATAGATTTTAGAGGAACTGAATACTGCTTATTATTATAAAAGAAAGCAGTTTCAATTTTTTTTATATTTTGTGTTTCTTTATCAGTTGTCATTATAAAACCACCAATTCCTGCTTTATTTCTTGGAAATAGTTGGTCTTGCCATATTATATCTTCATCAACAGCTGTGCTACCAACATAGAGATATACTAACTCATCTCTTGTCTCTCTAGTGTTACTTTCATCCATTACAAAAGTATTAATCCAGCTTAACCTATCATTACCTGTTTCATCAGAACCGATACTACCATATGCTGAATATTTGCCTATATCTGTAGAATCAATTAAAAGATAATCCACACCATAACTCTTACATAACTGTAGGGCAGTTTTTTCTTCTTGCGCTGTTAAGAGATACCTACCGATAAGATGATCCCAATAACCAATTGCATGACCGCCATCAGTTACTGTTGCCCTTTCACCGATGGTTTGAATCCAATAACCATAATCCCACCAATGTATAAATAAAGAATCTTTAGGAGTATTTTCTCTAACCCATCCCATAGCTTTCTGCCACTGTTGATAATATGATCCAGGAACAGTAGCTTTTGCACTAGCAGAAGTTGTTTTTGCATAATTATTTAGAGTTATAATAATTAAACAGATAATAATAACCACTAAGCCCCACATAATAATTTTTTTCAACTGATCTTTTGACTGTAATCCATATTCAAAAAGTTTAAATGGCATGAAAGCTACAGCCAAAATAAAGGCTGTTCCAGAAATAAAGAAAAGTCTTATTGCTCCTCTAGATGCTAAAATCATTAAAAAGATAAAAATAAGGACAAAGAGATATGAAAAAGAAATTTTCTTAAAATTATCTAAAGTATCATTATCTTTTTTTATATGTGCATTAAAATAAGAGAAAAAAATAACAAAAATAAATAATAGGAGTCCACCAAAATAAAATATCTGGCTTATAATACTAGTACCATTAAAAATACTTTGTGGAGAGTATCTTGAAAAAATAAATGTAGTGATAAAAAGTATAAAGAACAAAATAAAGATACATTTCTTTTTAACATCAAAATGTTTTATTGCCTCATAAAATAATAAGATTGTACCAATAAAAAACCCCCAAAAAAATAAACGCCCAAATTCCCCAAGCCATTCCACAAAGAAAGGTTGTCTATTTTCTGCAACTGTTAGACCAACACGACTACGACCAAATGGAAATAGAAGACTTTCTTTGATTGAACTGACTTTTGATGTAACAAAACCAAAACCAAAAAAAGCTGAGGTAAGAATTATTCCGATAACAACTACAATTAATAAACTAATTATTGAATGTGGGATCTTTATTTTATTAAGTTTTAATTTTTCTTTCAATTTTGTATTAAAAATTATGTGATCTACAATCAATATAGAAAATACGCCAAATGCAAATAGAGTATCAATACCCATAAAAAAATTATTTAATCCACCAACCCCAAATATAAGTATAAGAACTAAAGCTGATAATATTAACCATACAGAATAAACCGAGATTTGTTTTTTAGTTATTTTATTAAAGAAAAATGAAAGAAATGCAAAAAGACCGAATGTCAGAAATATAAATTTAACACCACCCCATACCCAAAACATGAGTCCTGTTGCGAGCCCTGCTATTACTGCAAATATAAAACTTTTCTTGCCTTTTGCCTGCCATGCACTAAAAATACAATAAAATGAAAGCCATAAAAGAAACATTCCAGGAGCTTCTTTTTCAGGAATTCCTGCCATGGTTCTATGTAAATGACTAGGTAATACAGCAAGCAAAATAGTTGCAATTAAAGCAATTAAGATAGAATAAATTATTCTTTCCTTTATATCTTTATTTTTAAAAACATAGGAAAATATTTTTTGAACAAGCAGGAAGAAAAATAATAAGCTAAAAGCAAAACAAATAACAGGATAAATAATTGCAGCATATTCTATACTAACATCCTTAGAAAAAAAACTAAGAAACTTGTAAAGATAAAAAATAGTATATGGAATAAATTTTACACCTTGAGTAGGTACTCCCCCTGCTGGTGTATATCTCATCATGTCAATTTCAGAAAAAGTTCCTTGCTCAATCTCTTGGGCATATCTTAAGAATAAGAAAGGATCCAAATCTGGTCCTAAAGTATATTCTCCAGTTGTTATGTCTTTAAGTTGAGCAATATTTTGGGTTCTAATCCAAGATCCAAAATAAATAATAAAAATTAGAGCTAAAATACAAGCAACAATTATCCAAACTTTTGGATCTTTACTTAACTTGATCCTAAATTTTTTTCTTGTCTTTTTTATCTCAGATATATTTTCTTTTTTTACCTCTTCATTCTTTTCTGGATTTATTGCCTCTTCTTTAATCTCTTCCATTACCGAATAAAATAAATAATGCTTTTATATTTTTTGATTTCTCTTAAAAGAAAATAGGGGTTACAAAGACTTCTATAAATGCAGCAACAATTAGTATAAGAAGTGCTATAATAATTAGATCAAGTGAATCTTGAAGAATATGCCAAAATTTCTTGTGACCAAACTCATGTTTTATTATTGCTGTTCCAATAATCCCACCAGCGAGAGCAATAACAAAATATGATGCTATTTCCGGCAATCCATGAATTAGATAACGTAAAAATCCTAAAGGCAATTCTGCTATATTTTTACGTGCAAACATACCTATAGCAGCTGCAATGACACTACCATTCCATGCAAGGATAAATATAGCTCCCGCCCCAAATAAAAATGAGAATAAAAGACAAAAAAGTAGAACATAAAAATTATTTGATAGAATAATAGATACTCTTGACATACCTTCCCTAATACTCGGTACTTGACCTTTTGTTGTTCGTCCTTCAAGGATATATTTTCCACTGAGATAGTTTTCAACACAATCATCAAAATTATGTCTTGCATTTACAAGACAATAAGTTTCTACCTGAATCTTAAAATTAATTTTTGTAGTATTCTGAGGCATTACTATATAAAAAACTGAAAAAGCAACAATATAACCTAAAAATAAAAATAGCAAAGCATTGATAGCTCTACTATGTTGTCTAAGCAGTTTTTTTTCACTTTTAATTTGTATATCTTTTTCTTCCTCAATTTTAATAATATAGAAAAAGAAAGGAATAGAAAACATAACAGTAAAACATACAATTAATATACTAATATAGTTTGTAAATACAGGATTTTTCAGAAAAAGAAAATCTGCAATTAAAATAGATAATCCAGCATATAAAAACCCTATAAAAAACATTTCCCAAGGTCGACGTTCAGCCTTTTTTGGATTTATTAATGTTTCAAGCATTCTATTATTTTTCCTCTTTTATCTATATTTATTTAATCATTCAATTTTAAAAAGCTTTCCCAAATAAAAAGGTTTTTTAATACTCTCATCCTAGTTTTTTTATGAATCATTTTAATAAGATTTGTAAGGATATAAAAGAAGTAAAGATTCAAGGAGCAAGAGCTGTTGCAATTGCAGCAGCAAAAGCTTTGCTTATAAGGCATGATAAAAAAGCTGTCAAGAAACTTATTAGTTTAAGACCAACAGAACCAACATTAAGGAATACAATAAAATTTGTACTTTCTCATAAAGATATTAAATATGGAGTAAAAAAAACTCTAAATCACTTTGAAGATAGCCAGAAAAAAATATCAAGATATGGTTCAAATTTAATTAAGAATGGAATGATTATTTTTACACACTGTCATTCATCTAGTGTTATTAATATTTTAAAAGAAGCTAAAAAGAAAGGTAAAAAATTTGAAGTTTATTGTACTGAAACACGTCCACTTTATCAAGGAAGGATTACTGCACAACAACTTGCCAAGGTTAAAATACCAGTAACACTATTTGTGGACTCTGCTGCTAGAGTAGCTTTAAAGAAGGCTGATATAGCTTTTTATGGATGCGATGCAATCACACCAACAAAAATTTATAACAAGATTGGCAGCGAACTTTTTGCACTTATTATGAAAAAATATGATGTTCCTTTATACATTGCCACAGATTCCTGGAAATTTGATCCTGCAACAATTTATGGAATAGAAGAAAAAATTGAAAAAAGACATATTAAAGAGGTTTGGCCAAACCCCCCTAAAGGAGTTAAAATCTCTAATCTTGCATTTGAGAAGATAGATCCTGGTTTGGTTACAGCTATGATTTCAGAACTTGGTATTTTTATGAAAAAGTCTTTTATTGTAGAAGTAAGAAGAGCCTATCCATTCATATTTAGAGATTAAAAATTAAGCTTATTTTCTCTTATTTCTTTTTCTAATCTAGTAATAGTTTGAATTAGAATATTCAGTTCATTAATTAGTCTATCACGAACTTCAATAGATTGATCTAATTTTGTTTGAATTATTTTCTTCGCATCCTCAATTTTCTTTTTACATAAAACTTTAGAACCTATATCAATTATAACTTCTGAATTGTCCAGAAGTTTGGATTTAGTAAAGACACCTGGACTAATTGATGATAACATTTCTGTATCTTTTTTCATCTTTTTAATTTCATCAAGAGCAAGATTACATAATTGCAACTCATTAATCTGTTTTTCCAATAATGCGAGATTTTGATCTAATTCTTTTATTTTTGCATCAATTGCATTAAACTCAATTATTTTCTTTTCAATTTCGAGAACAGTTTCATTTTCTTTTTTCATTTTAGAATTAAAATTAAAGTTTGAATAATTTACGTAAGATTAAACTAAAAGCAAAGCCAAAAAAAATGTAACAAAGAAGCCATCCAGCACCATTTCCAATTACAGGAAGATTAGTCCCCCAGCTAATAATATTGCCTATATTTGCCCAGTCCATATAAAGCTTTCTAAGGCCATAGATAAGCAAAAGTATAGGAATAAAAGTGATTATCATTGGCTTAAATGTTAGTTTCATGCTTGCCATACTCGCTTGCATCATCTCTTTTTGTATCTCTGATAATTTTTCTGGATTATCTTTATTTTCCTTCATTTTTTCTCTCAACTCTTTCTGTCTTCCCTTGAGTTCATCCATTTTTTCTTTTGATATTAACTTTTTGTAAAGAAAAGTCAAAATTAGTGTGATAATAAAAGAAAATATAATTATGCTAATCAAAGGATTCCATTGTACAAAACTAATGAGGAAATTCATCTTTTATCTTATCTTAATTTGTTTTTTTTACTTTTAAATCTTATGATTTCTTCTTTTTTATCTTCTTTAGCTCTTAGTTTTTTAAAAGTTAATATTAATTTTTTATCTTTTTCTTGGATAATCACCATATCTCCTTCTTTTATTTCATAAGCAGATAAATATTTAGAAGGAATCTGAATTCTTCCTAATTTTTGAATTTTCATCTTCCACTTCATTTTTATTTCCAATCCCTCTCTCCCTTTAATATTAAAACAATTACAACAGCAATAATAATCACAACCCCACTAATAATCATTATTTTCCAGCCAAACTTCCTTCCTTCTTCTATTTCTCCCTCTCCCCCGACTTCACATTTCTTTGTTAGTTTAGGTCTATAAGTTTTTGTTCCACAATCATTAATATCAGTGCAATTTCTAGATTGAGAGCCATTAACACATTCACTCCATTCAGAACAAGTCCAATTTTCCACACATTCTGGTTCAGGAGCTTTACAATCTGCTGGGCAGTTAATATAATTCTCTCCTGTTTCACAAATTCCATTTCCACAAACAGCTTCGTCAGTAGAACCTCCTCCGCCACCTCCTCCGCCATTGACAGGAGCTGTATAACTAACTGTTAATGTCCTTGTTTCAGAATTATTTTCTCTAGCCAGATTATCTGTACAATTAACCTGCCATGTATAGTAATTATTGCTCATGCTTTTTGTAAATGGTTGAGTAGTATTGACTATTATAGATGTATCATTCTGAGCAACAGAGCCATTAATTATCAAACTACAATTAGCAATTGCAATATCAGAAACATTATAATAAAAAGTTACAGTACTACTTGAAGTCCAGCTACTCCCATTAATAGGTGTTATGAGTGTAACATCAGGATAATTTAAATCAACACTAAAGCTTCTAATAGAACTGTAAATACAATTACTTGAATTATCACAAGAATGAATTTTCCAATAATAAACTCCTTCTCCAGACATATTTTTTGTAAAAACATAATTTGTATTATTAATTCCAGAAGAATTTGTTTCATTTAATAACCATGAGCCAGTCCAATCACCATATAAAGAAACATTAGCTAAATCAATATTATCATAAGCATTTACATTAAAAACTATTTCTCTAACACCACTATAGTTGCCATTATCAGGCTTATTTAATGTTATTATAGGATTTGTTACATCACTTCCTGTTGTAAAACTTTGCTCATCTGACCAAGAACTTGCGTTAAGTGCTGTATCTATTGTCTGAACACTCCAATAATATGTTGTTCCTGGCTGTAACCATGAGCCGCTGAGGTTTATTCTCCGTCGCTGCATCATGTTGCCGAAATAGCCATTACCATCTCCACCACCATAAACTCCTGAAACAATTTGATTGCCCACAGAAGTTGTTCCTAATCTTAAATTATAATATAATCCACTCTGTGGGGTTTGAGAATCGGAACCTTGAGACCAGTTTAATGTTACTTGTCCTGATAAAGAAGATGAATTAAATCCTGTTGGTGCAGTTGGTTGTGTGTTTGATACTGTGTTGTTGTTTATATAGACTTTTGATATAGCACCACTATCACTCCCTGTCACTATTAAATCTAAATCATTATCATTGTCTAAATCTCCCCAAGCAAGATGTCCTTGTACTATATTATTTGAAATATTTGAATGAGCAACTACATCCTCATAAAATATGACATTATAAGGGTTTGTAATACCATTTTCATAAACCCTAGAACCACCAGCTTCTAAACCTATAGCTACAATATCTAAATCACCATCATTATCATAATCACCCCAAGCAATAGAACCATCATAATATCCTGCTAAACAACAATGTCCTTGTGTTGCTTCTGTTTCATTTACAATAAAATTAGTACCATTATTATGAAAAATATAAAAATGATCACCTGCAACTAATCCAATACATGCAAAATCAAGATAAAGATCATTATTCCAATTACCAAAAGCAATAGAATGCTGGGCTTCTCCAAAAGCTCTAAAATTTGTTTCCCAAATTGAATTTTCTACTAAACTAGTTCCATTATTTATATAAGCTCTGCGGTAAAAATTAGTGCCACGTCCACCAATCATCAATAAATCCAAATCCCCATCATTGTCTATATCTCCAAGAGCAACATGTGCTCCATCATCCACCCCATACCCTACAAAAGGTAAACTTTCAAGCCAAATAGAATTTTTTACAAAAGCTGAGCCATTATTAATATAAATTCCATTATCTGCTGAAGGATAAGCTCCTACTAATGCCAAGTCCAAATCACCATCATTATCTATGTCTCCGAGAGCTATAGCACCAGAAAAAGCATCAACCCCACTTAAATTTTGTTGCCAAGTTATATTTTCTTGCAATATAGTCCCATTGTTAATATAAACTTTAACGTCAAATCCATTTGTCCCATCATCACTTCCACTTATTACTAAATCCAAATCCCCATCATTATCTATATCTCCTAAGACTATAGAACTCCAACCTACACCAGTCAAATTCTGTTGCCAAGTTTGATTTTCTTGTAAGGTTGTGCCATTATTAATGTAAACTCTTGCTTCATCAACTATACATGTTTCATACCCCCCACTACTACATCCTGTTGCTACTAAATCCAAATTACCATCATTATCTATATCGCCTAACGATATAGCTCCATGAACAACTCCTGTCAAATTCTGTTGCCAAGTTGAATTCTCAATTAAGCCAACGCTACTTGCACTTACATTAAAACAGAGAAATAAAAAAATTATGAGAAATAAAAAAAAATGTAGTTACAAAACTTTTTTTTAATTACCATTTTTTATTTGCATACTTATATTTACTGTGTAATATAATTGTAGCGCATATCATCCCTGCTAACACCAAAATAACTATTAAAATATTATTTGTGAAAAATTCTTTAGTATTACCTATAACATTTCCTGTAATTGAAGGCCATCCACTATATGTTTGTCCAGTATTTTCTAATTTAATTGTTCCATCCCCTGATTTCTGAACAGTTATAGTTCCAATAACCTCCTGACCATAATTTGTCCATCTTCTTACTCCTTCAAAAATAGGATCAATTTCTATGGCTCTTGTTATATTAGATTCATTATAAGTCCCTATAGGAATATCTGGATTTAGAGTAACTGTAAAATTAACTGTTCCATTATTTGGTCCTAAAGTTTCTGCTACTAGAGGAAAACAATAAGGACTCTCAGCTATATTAGTAAATTTTCTTTTTTCCTGGTTATAACAAGTAGTTCCGTTGTGGAACCAGAAATACATTCTTAATGGAAGTAATTCTCCATCAGAATAACCTTCTTTAAATGGAATATCGATAGTATA